>CAYLYS010000001.1:0-67113 GCA_964388175.1 uncultured Chromatiales bacterium
TTCAGAACACCACGGTCTGCGCGTCGAACACCGGACCGTCGACGCAGACCCGCTTCATCGCCGGTCCCTGCGCGGTTTCGATCCGCACCGTGCAGCCGGCGCAGCCGCCGACCGCGCATGCCATGTACTCTTCCAGCGAAACCTGGCACGGCAGATCGAACTCGCGCGCCAGGCGCGCGGTTGCCGCCAGCATCGGATGCGGGCCGCAGGCGAAGATCTCCACCTCCGCACGCTGCGCTTCGTCGAGCGCCTGCAGCCAGCCGCGTGCCAGATCGGTGACGTAGCCTTCGTGACAACCAGGATAGCCGCCCTGCAGGCTGGCGAGCCGGCTGGGGATGCCCCAGTCGTCGAGCAGCGGCATGGCGGCGATCACGCTGGCGGGAACGCCGGGCACCATGATCTGCGACGGGCGGGCAGTGAACGGGAAGGGGACTTCCGAACCCATCATCACCAATGGCTGGTAGCGGCGGTCGGCCTTGAGCTCTTCGGCGAGAAAGATCATCGGCGGAATGCCGACGCCACCGCCGAGCAGCAGCGGGCGTGTCCGCTCGGTATGGACGACGAACGGTTGTCCGATCGGTCCCAGCAGGTTCAGGCGTTCGCCCGGCTTGCGCTGTGCCAGCAGGCCGGTGCCGATGCCGAACACGCGGTAGAGGATGTCGATCCAGCCGGTACCGCGGCCGCTGCGCATGATGGAGAGCGGTCGACGCATCGGCAGCGCGTCGTCGCAGGCCAGATGGATGAAGCTGCCGGGGCGGGCGTGCGCCGCGGTCTTCGGCGCGCGCAGACGCAGCACGTGCTGACCGCCGGCATGGGCCTCATGGGCGAGGATTTCGGCTTCTTCGACGTGAATGGTGGCGCGATGCTTCATCGACATGGTGACCAGGACCAGGGATCTGTGCGTTTACGGTGGCAGGTGTTTGGGCGCTTCAGTCCGATGCCCCGTCGATGACGGTGTGCTCGTAGACGAGTCGGCCCGACAGCAGCGTGTGGGTGACGCGGCCCTTCATTTCCCAGCCGAAAAAGGGTGTGTTGTGGCCACGGCTCAGCAGGGTCGCATCGTCCGCCACCCATCTCGCTTCGGGGTCGAAGATGCACACGTCCGCCTGGCAGCCGACGCCGAGCTGTCCGGCCTGGATGCCGAGGATGCGCGCCGGGTGCCAGCTCAGACGGGCGATGGCGGCGCCGAGATCGAGCACGCCGTCATCGACCAGACGCAGCGTCAGCGGCAGCAGCGTTTCCAGCGCCGATATGCCGGTTTCGGTTTCGGTGAACGGGCGCAGCTTGGCATCGGCCTCATGGGGCTGATGATCGGAGCAGATCGCGGCGATGGCGCCGCACGCCAGCCACTGCCGCAGACCGTCACGGTCGCGCAGGGTGCGCAGCGGCGGATGAACCCGGCACTGGCTGTCGAAATCGAGCACGTCGTTTTCCGTCAGATGCAGATGATGCGCGCTGACGTCGGCGCTCACCGGCAGGCCGTCGTGCTGCGCGCGCGCGATCATCTGCGCGGCGCGGGCGCTGGAGAGCAGCGAAAAATGCACGCGTGCGCCGGTTTGCTCGACCAGTGCCAGCATGCCGGCGACCGCGACCGTCTCTGCGGCGGTCGGGATGCCGGCCAGGCCGAGACGGGTGGCGACCGCGCCCTGATGCGCGCGGCCGTCGTTGGTCAGCGCATGGTCCTGCGGATTGACGAAGACGGTGAGGCCGAAGGTCGCCGCGTATTCCATCGCCCGGCTCATGACCAGATGATTGCGCAGCGGCCGGTAGCCGTTGCCGACGCCGAGGCAGCCGGCCTGTTTCAGCGCCGCCATTTCGCTCAGGCGTTCGCCGTCCAGCGCCTGCGTCAGCGCGCCGATCGGAATCACGCGCGCCATGCCCGCCGCGCGCGCCCGGCGCCGGATGAGACCGGCAACGGCCGGTGTATCGATCGGCGGCTGTGTGTCCGGCGGGCAGCACAGCGTGGTGATGCCGGCGGCGGCGGCGGCGTGCGTTTCGCTGGCGATGGTTGCCTTGTGCTCCTCGCCCGGCTCGCGCAGATGCGCGCGCAGGTCGATCAGGCCGGGACAGACGATGCGGCCGCCGGCGTCGATCAGCAGATCGGCGCGGAAACCGTCGGGCGCCTGGCCGACGGCGGCGATGCGGCCGTCGGCGATGAACAGATCCTGCTGCGCATCCATCCGGTTGGCGGGGTCGATCAGGCGGCCCTGGCTGATATGTATGCGCATCAGGCCTCGCTGGCGGCGGTCGTCGGTACGCCGTGCTGCATGCAGCGCGAAATGATCGCCATGCGCATGGCGATACCGTGGGTGACCTGCTGCAGTATCACCGAGCGCGGTCCGTCGGCGACGCGGGAATCGATTTCCACGCCGCGGTTGATCGGTCCGGGGTGCATGACGATGGCGTCGGGCTTGGCCAGCTCGAGCTTGCTTTCGGTGAGGCCATAGAGCTGATAGTACTCGTGTTCGCTCGGCAGGAAAGCGCCGTTCATGCGTTCGCGCTGCAGACGCAGCATGATGACCACATCGACGTCGCGCAGCCCTTCGCGCAGGTCGTGGAAGACGTGTACCCCGAGGGTATGGGCCTCGGACGGCATCAGCGTGCGCGGGCCGATGATGCGGATCTCGTCCACGCCCAGCGTCGACAGCGCGTGGATCTGCGAGCGCGCGACTCGCGAATGCAGGACGTCACCGACGATGGCGACGCGCAGGCGGTGGAATTCGCCCTTGTGTCGCCGGATGGTGAACATATCGAGCATCGCCTGCGTCGGGTGGGCATGGCGGCCGTCGCCGGCGTTGATCACGCTGACGTGCGGCGCCGCATGGCGGGCGACGAAATGGGCGGCACCGCTCTCGGCATGGCGGACGATGAACATGTCGCAGTGCATCGCTTCGAGATTGCGCAGCGTATCGAGCAGCGTTTCACCCTTGGTGGTCGCCGACGCCGGAACGTTGATGTTGATGACGTCGGCGGACAGGCGCTTGGCGGCCAGTTCGAAGGTGGTGCGGGTGCGGGTGCTCGATTCGAAGAACAGATTGACCACGGTCTTGCCGCGCAGCAGCGGGACTTTCTTCACCGCCTGATCGGCCACGCCGCTCAGCGATTCGGCCGTGTCGAGCAGTTCCAGCAGCAGCGCGCGCTTGAGCCCGGCGATGGTCAGGAAGTGGCGCAGACGTCCCTGTCCGTCGAGCTGGATGTTGGCTTTGTCCACCGGCTCCCTTAGCCTTTCTGTCGCGGTTCGGCGATGCTCAGCCTGAGCGGCGCCGGGCCGTGCAATTTGATGTGTTGCTCTCTGGCGAGTGCGATGCGCAGGCCGACCACGTCGGCCTGTATCGGCAGTTCCCGCCCGCCGCGCTCGACCAGGGTGGCCAGCATTATAGAGGCAGGGCGGCCGTAATCGAAGATCTCGTTGAGCGCGGCGCGGATGGTGCGGCCGGTATTGAGTACGTCGTCCACCAGCACGAGGTGGCGGTCGTCGATGCTGACCGGCAGGCTGGACGGGCGCACCTGCGGGTTGACGCCGATGCGGGTGAAATCGTCACGGTAAAAGGAAATGTCGAG
The DNA here is from genome assembly GCA_964388175.1 of uncultured Chromatiales bacterium. Taxonomy (GTDB): domain Bacteria; phylum Pseudomonadota; class Gammaproteobacteria; order SZUA-140; family SZUA-140; genus JAITWN01. Next base: position 3,562 of record CAYLYS010000001.1, read on the forward strand.
CATGCTGAGGGGTTCGCTCAGGCCGAGCAGGCCGTGCAGGCGCTCGGCGATCCAGGCGCCGCCGGTGTAGATGCCGGCGATCAGCGGCGCCTCGATCCGCCGTTCGCGCAGCAGCCCGCGCAGGGTTTGCGCCATGCCGGCGATGGTGGCTTCGACGTCGATCTGTTCAGGATTGAAGGTCATGGTCGTCCTCCGCCGGTTGCGCTTCCGTTTCCGGTTGGCTGAAGAAAGTCTGCAGAATCACGGTGGCGGCGACTTCGTCCACGCCGAGGCGCCGCCGCGACCCCCGGTCGCCGGCCGTGGCCTCGTACATCAGCTGCCCGGCTTCGATCGATGACAGGCGCTCGTCGGCGGCGTGGACCGGCAGGCCGTAGCGCCCTTCCAGCCGGCGCACGAAGCGCCGCGCGGCGGCGGTCATCGGCTGTTCGCTGCCGTCCATATTGAGCGGAATGCCGACCACCAGCGCCGCCGGACGCCATTGTTCGATCAGTTCGCCGATCGCGCGCCAGTCGGGGTCGCCGCCGCTGTTGCGCAGCGTCTTCAGCGGTGTGGACGAGCGTGTCAGCTCCTGCCCCACGGCGACGCCGATCTTTTTGCTGCCGTAGTCGAAGCCGAGCAGTGTGCGGCTCTGTTTCATGCGTGCCCGATGTGCGCGCTCAGGCGCCGCAGATCGACGCCGTGGAGGGCGGCGGCCGCTTCCCAGCGTTGCTCGCGCGGGGTATCGAAGATGATGGCATCGCTCGCGGGCACGTTGAGCCAGGCGTTTTCGGCCATTTCCCGTTCCAGTTGTCCCGGTCCCCAGCCGGCGTATCCCAGCGCGACCAGGCAGTGGCGCGGGCCCTCGCCGACGGCGATCGCCGCGAGAATGTCGCGCGAGGTGGTGACGCCGATCCCGTCGCTGATCTTCATGGTGACATCCCAGTCGCCGTGCGGTTTGTGCAGCACGAAACCGCGTTCGCGCTGTACCGGTCCGCCGTGGAAAATCGGCATCTGCCGCACTGCCTCGAGCTCGGTGTCGATGTTCATCTGCCGCAGCACTTCGTCCATGCGGATATCGAGCGGGCGGTTGACCATGATGCCCATCGCACCCTGTTCGGTGTGCTCGCAGATGTAGGTCACCCCATGGAAAAAGTGGGGATCCTGCAGGCTGGGCATGGCGATGAGGAACTGGTTGGCGAGGCGGATGGGGGCATTCATGCGTCTAGTATCCGATGAATGGGTATGCCTTTCAATGAAGGGTTCAAAGGGGTCCGCCTTCCTTGACCGGCGAACGCCCGGCTGCGTCGGCGGGGCATGTGTGCAGAAACCGTTGGTGCGAAGCGGCTCCCGGTTTCGGAGGGAATGTCCCACCGACGCTTTGCCACTGACACCGGCCCATCAGTGGTCCGCATTCCTCTTCAGGACAGGGAGCCGCATGCGCGCCAACAGTCCTGAGGAAGCCCGACGCCGCTCGCAATGTTTGCTGGTGCAGCCGGGCAGGGGTCGATTCCTTTGACCTCGGGGCAATATGGTCGGGAATGACTCGCTGCCGCTGACGCCCGCCGCGCAAGCGTTCGACGGTTTGCACCGCATCCGGCCGCCAACGATCAGCGGTTCGCGCTCAGCTGACTGTTGAGGAATTCCCAGGTGCGGGTGATGTGCAGCACGTCGGTATCGCCGCGCATTTCCGGCGGGAATTCGGAAAACGGCGCCGCCAGACGCACGATGCGGATGGCGGCGTCGTCGAGAACCTTGGAGCCGGATGAACGCAGCAGGGAGATCTCGTGCAGACTGCCGTCCGCGTTGATGGCGACATCGAGCAGCAGTCGTCCGGACAGATTGCGGCGTTTGGCCTCGTCGGGATAATTCAGATTGCCGACGCGTTCCACCTTGGCGCGCCAGGCGTCCAGATAGGCGGCGTCACGGTATTCCATAGCCTGGGCGGAGACGATGTAGCGGTGTTTGCCGCGTTGCGCGTATTCCTGCATCGATTGGCTGATCTCGGCGCTCAGGCTGGCGATTTCCATGCTGCGTGCGACCAGTTCATCGGCGGTGAGCGCCTGCTGCTGGGTCGCCGGCGCGAGTTCGACCTGCGGCGCCTGCCGGTCCGACTGTGCCTGGGTCAGCGGTGTGGTTTCGCGCTGCGGACGGGTTTCCTCCGGCGAGGTCGGCGAGCGCATCGCCTGGTCGATGCCCGGGCGCTGCGGATCCAGCGGTACGAAGGCCGGGCTTTGTGGGCTCTGGTCCTCCGCCAGCGTGCCGCCGCCTTCCAGATTCGCCTGGGCGAGGTATTCGGCGTCTTCGGGCGCCTTTTCGCTGCGCTGGTGCACCAGGCGGATTTCCACCGGCGGGCTTTTCATCTGCGGCGGACGGGTGAGCTCGGTGCCGAAGCTGACGCCGAGAATGACGACGGCGTGCACGACCAGCGCCAGAAACAGCGTCATGCCGAGGCGGTCGGCGGGGGAGATCGCCGGATGTTCAGGAAGTGCTGTGTTCATGGGCGGGAGGGGACGGCAGTTGCGATAGCGTGGCCTGCACTATGATACCGCTCATCAGGCCGAAACACACGGCCAGGGTCATCAGCACCGGCAGCAGACCGAACAGCGCGGGATGCGGGATGAACAGCAAATAGGCGGCGTAGAACTGCGCCGCCATGTGCGCCATCGCCGCGATCAGGCAGTAGCCGACCGGACCGAAGGCCGAAGGAGCGCACAGGCGGATGAGGCCGATCGCCGCCAGCGCCGCCAGCGCGCCGGCGAGACTGAGCACGAAGCCGGGGCTGAGAAACGTGCCGATGATGATGCTGCCGACCAGCACGCGCAGCAGACTGATCCAGGCCGCCGTGCGCCAGCCGTACAGCAGCAGGGCGGCGACGGTGATGACATTGGCCAGGCCGGGTTTGGCGCCGGGCAGCGGCGTGGGCAGCGCGCTTTCGGCAATGTGAATGACGATGGCGAGCGCGGCGAGCCCGGCGACGAGATGATCTTCCCGGGTGGCGGTCAGTGTGATCCGGCGCATGGGCAGACAATCTCATTCATCACTCAGAATCAGAAGTTGACGCTGTCGAAGCGCGGCGCGGCGCTGGCGACGAGCAGGCTGACGCGGTTGGGCAGGCAGGCGCTGAAATCGCCGCCCGCCTTGAGCCAGCCGGCATGGACGCAGAACTTGCCCTGGCACGGCGAATGGGTGAAGCGCGCGGCGCCGTTGCTGATCTGGATCAGGCTGGCGCCGAGCGGTCCCGGCACTTCGACGTTGCGGTCGGTATGCAGGGGCAGCACGATCACATTGCCCTTGCCGTCGACGATGCGTATCTCGTCCGCGCTGCCGCCATGGTTCGTCCAGTGTGACAGATAGAGCCAGGGCAGCAGCACCAGGGCGCAGGCGATGGCGAAATAGTCTCCCCGTTTCATGGCGGTATTTCCGTGACGATGACCGTCGGCGGCGGCTGAACCTCGAAATGCACCCGTTCCGCCATCCGCGGACTCATGTGTACCTTCATATCGGCGTCGATCAGCATCACCTGAGAGATGCCCATCCGGCGCGCCATCGCCGGCCACGCTTCGGGCCCGGCGATGAACAGGGCGGTGGTGGCGGCGTCCGCCATCGCCGCTTCATCGGCGATGACCGTGACCGACAGCGTATGCTGCACCGGATAGCCGTCGTGCGGATCGAGTATGTGATGGTAGCGCCGGCCCTCGTAATCGAAATAGCGTTCATAGCTGCCCGACGTGAAGACGCTTTCGTCGTCGTGGGTTTCGAGCGAGGCGAAGACACCGCCGGCGTTGACCGGCTGACGGATGCCGATGCGCCAGGGACGGTTGCCGTGGCGGCCGATGGCGCGCAGGTCGCCGCCGGCGTTGACGATGGCGTTGTCGATGCCGAGCGCGCGCAGCGCTTCGATGGCGCGGTCGACGGCATAGCCCTTGGCGAAGGCGCCGAGGTCGAGCTGGACGGCGGGATTGCTGCCGCTGATTCGTGTCCCGTCGATGCGCAGCGCATCCATGTCGGGCGCGGCGGCGAGCAGGGCATCGATCTCGGCCTGTGCCGGCGGCGGTCCCTGCGGCGGATCGTCGCCATGGAAGCCCCACGATGCGATCAGTTGCCCGATCGCCGGATTGAAGCGCTGCCCGCTCTGCGCCGCGAATGCGCGCGCCTGCAGCAGCAGTGCCGCGGTCTGCGGCGACATTTCCATGCTTTCGCCGGCGGCGAGCGCCGTGTTCAGGCGCGTTATTTCGCTGGGCTGCCAGGCATGCCAGCGCGTGTGGGCGTCGTTCAGCACCGCTTCGACCGCTCTGACCGCTTCCGCGCCGCGCGCATCGTCCACGTCCCACACGCTGACTTCGATCATCGTGCCCATGGTGAAGAGCTGACGCTTGTACGCGGCCTTTTCCGCTTCCGGCGCCGGCGCGCAGGCACTCATCCACAGGATGGGCAGCAGCATGAGCATCAGCGCGGCAGCGCGCGTTCGGGTCGTGGCGACGCGCGTGCTCACCGCAGGCGCGCCTCGATGCAATCCATGAGCCGGGCGCTGATATTGAGGCCGAACTGCGCATCCAGTTCGCGGATGCAGGTCGGACTGGTGACGTTGATTTCGGTCAGATAATCGCCGATGACGTCGAGACCGACGAAGAGCAGGCCGCGGCGGCGCAGCTCCGGGCCGACTTCGGCGCAGATCCAGCGATCGCGTTCAGTGAGCGGTCGACCGACACCGCGTCCGCCCGCGGCCAGGTTGGCGCGGGTTTCGCCCGCGGCGGGGATGCGCGCCAGCGCATAGGGCACGGGCTCGCCATCGACCAGCAGGATGCGTTTGTCGCCATCCTTGATCTCCGGCAGATAGCGCTGCGCCATCGTCAGCCGGCGGCCGCGTTCGGTCATGATTTCGAAGATGACGTTGAGGTTGGCATCGTTCGCCGTGATGCGGAATACCGATTCGCCGCCCATCGCCTGCAGCGGCTTGATGATGATGTCGCCGTGTTCGGCCAGGAACGCGCGCAGCATGTCGACGTCGCTGCTGACCAGGGACGGCGGCGCGCACTGCGGGAAGCGCGCCACCGACAGCTTTTCATTGGTATCGCGCAATGCGGCAGGCCGGTTCACCACCAGCACGCCGGCGTCCTCGGCCAGTTCGAGCAGATAGGTGGTGTAGATGTAATCGATATCGAAGGGCGGATCCTTGCGCATGAGGATGACCTGCAGCGTTTGCAGCGGCGCCCGGCGCTGCTCGCCGAGCGTGAACCAGTCGCTCGGATCGTCACGCACGGTCAGCGCCCGCATGCGGGCATGCACCTGGGTGACCGATCCGCTCCCGGAGAGGCTGATATCGCCCTGTTCCATGTACCACAGACGCCAGCCGCGTGCCTGGGCCTCGAGCAGCATGGCGAGCGTGCTGTCCTTGGCCGGTTTTATGGTGGCGATCGGATCCATGATCACGCCGAGTTCGATGGTCATGCTGGAAGCTCCTGGTGGCTGCGCCGTGGCGGGAATCAGGGCGCGGCCCTGCTGCGGTCGATCTGCTGCACGGGCAGGTTCTGTATCTCGCGGGCTGCCGCGAGCAGCGCCAGCCGCGCGATCACGCCGTAGGCGTAGAAGCGGTTGGGCTGGGCATCGGGGGCGAGATGGCGCTCCGGGCTCGTGCACGACTGGGCGAAGGCCAGCGGTTCGAAGTGCATGCCGGGTGCGTTGAGATTCTCGTCCGGCCCGCGGCGGGTATGCACGCGATAAAAGCCGCCGACGACGAAGTGATCGATCATGTACACCACCGGTTCGGCGACCGCTTGCGCATCGCCCCAGGTTTCGAAGGTATAGACCCCTTCCTGCAGAATGACCTGGGTGATGTCCATGCCGCCCTTGGATGCCGACATGCGGGTGCGTTCCTTGCGGTTCAGATCGCGCACGTCCTCGGCCGAGTGCACCATCATGATGCCCATGCCGTAGGTGCCGGAATCGGCCTTGATCACCACGTAGGGTTCTTTCTCGACGCCGTATTCCTCGTATTTGCGCCGGATCTGGCGCAGCAGATTGTCGATGTTGCGGGAGAGGCATTCCTCGCCTTCGCGTTTCATGAAGTTGATTTCCCCGCACTGCAGGTGCAGCGGGTTGATCAGCCAGGGATCGATATCGATCAGCGCGGCGAACTCCTCGGCAACGCTGCGGTACTGGGAGAAGTGATCGGATTTCCGTCGATGCGCCCAGCCCAGTCCGGGCGGCGGTGCGACGGGTTGCTGCAGTCCTTCCAGCAGCGGCGGCAGGCCGGCGGAGAGATCGTTGTTGAGCAGCACCAGGCAGGGACGGAAGTCGCCGATGTGGAGGTGGTCGTCGCTGCGTTCCAGCGGCTCCAGCAGCAGGCTCTGGCCCGACGGCGTGGTATGCGTTTCCGCGCCGCCCGGCGCCAGGCGCAGCGAGCCCAGGCGCACGTCGAAGCCGGCCTTGTGCATGATGTCGAGCAGCGTGGCGAGGCTTTCCAGGTAATAGGGATTGCGGGTATGGTCTTCGGGAATCAGGATGACACGGTGGGCGGTCGGACAGATGTGCTCGATGGCAGCCTGCACCGCCTGTATACACAGCGGCATGAATGCCGGATTGAGATTGTTGAAACCGGCCGGGAACAGATTGGTGTCGACCGGCGCGAGCTTGAAGCCGGCGTTGCGCAGATCGACCGATGCATAGAACGGCGCTTCGCTCTGCCGCCATTGGCGGCGAAACCAGGTCTCGATTTCGGCCTGGTGGCGCAGCAAATGGCTTTCTAGCCGCAGCAGCGGGCCGTTGAGCACCGTCGTCAGGTGTGGAACTGGCTGAAGGTGTTGAATGGACATGGTTTATGGGTCATCTGTCTCGGGGCCCCTATGGTAGCCGGATTACCGGACGGGGGAAATCCTGCTAGTATCCCGGCGTCGATGACTGGTCTGCACGGAATCCCATGACAGCGTATGAAGAGCAGCCTGCGGCAGCGGCCGGAGCGCGCCGCCCGGCCGAGCGGGTATGGGTGCTGGCCGGATCGGTCGGCGCCGTCGGCGCCATCGGCCGCTTTTTCCGCGCCCTGCCGCCGGCGGGACAGACCTTCGCCTTCGTCGTCGCCGTTCGCAGTTCCGCCGAGGTCGCTGGCCTGCTCGTCGGCTTGCTGGCCAGGACCACGCCATTCGCGGTGCACATGGGCGGTCTGGAGCGGACGCTTTACCCGCGCGATCTGCTCGTCGTTCCCATAGACGATGTGCCTGCTGACGCTCAGGAGTCCGGCGAGGACTGGCGTCATCCCGCCGACAGCGAAGCACTGGATCGGGTGCTGGGCACGGTGGCCGCGCGCTACCGCGAGCAGGCCGGCGCGATCGTGTTCAGCGGCATCGGCCGCGATGGCGCCGAGGGTTGCCGGGCGGTCGCCCGGCTGGGCGGCAAGGTATGGACGCAGGATACGGAAAGCAGCGAGTACCGCACGCTGCCCTACTATATTCGCGAAGTCTGCGATGTGAGCCTGTCGGCTTCCCCCGAAGGACTGGCGGAGCGTCTGATGCGGTTGCCGTCACGGCCGCCGCAGTTGCTGGCGCCACGCTAGGACAGATCGCCCCAGCGTAGCTGCATCGCCGTCAGCGCCACCAGGCCGGCGGTTTCCGTGCGCAGCACGCGCGGTCCCAGCCGCAGCGCCTGGTAACCCGCTCGCCGCGCCGCGGCGATTTCCGTTTCTTCCAGCCCGCCCTCCGGCCCGACCAGCAGCGTCAGCGCGCGCGGCGAGCCTTCGAGCTGCGCGAACGATCGCTCGGCGCGGTGATCGAGCACGATGCGTAGATCGTCCGCCGCCGCTTCCGTTTCCAGCCACGTGGACAGCGGCATGACCGGCAGCAGCTCGGGCAGGCGGCTGCGCCCGCATTGCTCGCAGGCGGCGATGAGGATGCCGAGCCAGTGGCGATGGCGGCGTTCGAGCCGCTCGCCTTCGAGATGCACCTGGCAATAGCTGGTGACCAGCGGTGCGATGCGCGCGGCGCCGAGTTCGACCGCTTTCTGCAGGGTGATGTCCATGCGCTCGCCGCGCGAGATGCCCTGTGCCAGCGTGAGCGATAGCGGCGATTCGGCCTCGTGCGATCCCTCGCGTCTCAGCTGCGCACCGACGCGCACGCGGGTGCGGCCGCGTTCGGCGCCGTCGATGACCGCCTCGAATTCGCCGCCGCGGCCGTCGAACAGGCGCAGCGCAGCGCCCGGCCGCAGGCGCAGTACACGCTGCACGTGCACGGAAGGTCCTTCCTCCAGCGTGATCTGCATGCCTTCGGCAAGCGGACCGTCATGATAGACCCGTGGTATGCGCATGCTCAGTCCCGCGCCGCCGCGGCGATGCCGGCTTCGGCGGCAGCGACCATCTGTGCGATCTCGTCCGCCGTGATGACGTAGGGCGGCATGAAATAAACCACGTTGCCGAGCGGTCGCAGCAGCACGCCGTGTTCCAGCGCCGCGCGCGCGACGCGCAGACCGCGCCGTTCCTGCCACGGCCACGGCGTACGCGTGCGGCGGTCGCGCACCAGCTCCAGCGCCACGATCATGCCGCGCTGGCGGATCTCGGCGACGTGCGGATGATCGGCGAAGCGCTCGCAGGCGCGCGCCATGGTCTGCGCCAGGACGCGGTTGTTTGCCAGCACCGGTTCCTGCGCGAAGATGTCGAGTGTCGCCAGCGCGGCGCGGCAGCCGAGCGGATTGCCGGTATAGCTGTGCGAGTGCAGGAACGCCTTCATCTCGCCGTGATTGGCATAGAAAGCCTGGTACACGTCTTCCTGGGTGAGCACGGCGGACAGCGGCAGGTAGCCGCCGGTCAGGCCTTTCGACAGGCAGAGGAAATCGGGTGTGATGCCGGCCTGCTCGCAGGCGAACATCGTGCCGGTGCGGCCGAAGCCGACGGCGATCTCGTCGGCGATGAGATGGACGCCGTAATGCGTGCAGGCCGCGCGCAGCCGTTCGAGATAGACCGGTTCGTACATGCGCATCGAACCGGCGCACTGCACCAGCGGTTCGACGATCACCGCACAGACTTCATGATGGTGTCGTTCCAGCAGCTCGCGCATGGCCTCGAAGCGCCGCTCGGTGTAGGCGGCCACATCCTCGCCCACTTCGCGCTCATAGCAATCGGGCGATGGCGCGCGCAGGACTTCCATCAGCAACGGGCGGTAGGTGTCGCGATAGAGTTCGACGCCGCCCACCGCGAGCGCGCCCAGCGTTTCGCCGTGGTAGCTGTTTTCCAGCGCGATGAAGCGCGTTTTGCCGCCGTGACCGCGGTTGCGCCAGTAGTGATAGCTCATTTTCAGCGCCACCTCGACCGCCGCCGAACCGCTGTCGGCATAGAAACAGCGGGTGAGGCCGGGCGGCGCCAGTGCGGTGAGCCGCTCTGCCAGTTCGACGGCGGGCAGATGGCTGAAGCCGGCCAGCATGACGTGTTCCAGGGTGTCCATCTGCTCGCGCAGCGCGGCGTTGATGCGGGGGTGGGCGTGGCCGAAGAGGTTGACCCACCAGGAGCTGATGGCGTCGAGGTAGCGCCGGCCCTCGAAATCCTCGAGCCAGACGCCGCTGGCGCGGCGGATGGGCAGCGGGCCGCCGCTTTCATGGTCCTTCATCTGCGTGCAGGGGTGCCACAGCACAGCGCGATCGCGGGCGGCGAGGGACGCGTTGTCCCCGGTTCCGGGTTCAGCTCCGGAGCCGGCATGCGTGCTGGTCGTCATCGGATGCATCCGTCTATCCATTGATTCCCGTTGGCCCCGAGTGTCTGATGTGGAATAATTCCAAATAGACCGACCCCCCAGATCAACTTTAGATCAACTTTTGTTGCCAGGAGGCATTATGAGTGTATTGGTAGGCAAGTCCGCTCCCGATTTTACCGCGACCGCCGTGTTGCCGGACAACAGTTTCGACGAAAGCTTCAGCCTGACGCAGTTCCGCGGCAAATCCTACGTGGCGCTGTTTTTCTATCCGCTCGATTTCACCTTCGTCTGCCCGTCCGAACTGATCGCGTTCGATAATCGCATCGCCAAGTTCAAGCAGCGCAACGTTCAGGTGATCGGCGTCTCCGTCGATTCTCATTTCAGCCATGTCGCCTGGCGCAACACGCCGGTGAATCAGGGCGGCATCGGTCCGGTGAAGTATCCGCTGGTGGCCGACATCACCAAGAGCATCGCCCGTGACTACGACGTGCTGATCGACAATGCGGTGGCGCTGCGCGGCACCTTCCTCATCGATCAGGAAGGCATCGTCCGTCACCAGGTAGTGAACGATCTGCCGCTCGGCCGCAACATCGACGAGCTGCTGCGTACGGTCGACGCGCTGCAATACACCGAGAAGCACGGCGAAGTCTGCCCGGCCGGCTGGGAAGAAGGCCGCAAGGGTATGAAGGCGACCGCTTCGGGTGTGGCCGAATATCTCGCCACGGAGTCGAGCGCACTCTGACAGTATCATGCGTCGGCAAGGCCGGTCCGCGGGATGCGGCTGGCCTTGCCGCGTATTTCCCCGCCCTGTTTCCCCACTTTGTTTCCACAGGCGCGCAGCGTCACCCGTTTCGCGGTTTTCAGGTAGAGATGGGCTCAGGCGGTTCCGGGCGCGCGTTCGTCGAAATCCAGCTCGATGTCGGAAATATCGATGCCGCCCAGCGGATCGTCGATGATGCCGCCGTCCGCGGATTTCTGCCCCGCTGCCGCGTCGCCGTTCATGATTCGCTCGAGGAATTCGGCGCTCTGCGTTTGCTGCGCGGCTGAGGACGCTTCCCCTGTGCCGACGTCGCGGGCGGCGGCGGTCGTTGCGCTTTCCTGCCCGCCGGATGGCGACACCGGTTCCGGTGTATTTCCCAGTGTCTTTTCGGGCGGCGTGAAATAGGCGGCGAGGACTTCCTCGGAGAGCTCCGGCAGCGTGCTGGCGTCGTTTTCCGGCACGATCGAGGCGGCTGCAACGGTCGTGGGAGCGGTGTTCGTTGCCATTTCCGGTATCGATATCGGCGCAGCTACGGGTGCCGGCGCATCATGCCGATCCTGTTCTGCGGCCGGCGCCAGTGCGGGCGCCGCGTGCCGCGTTCTGCCGCGCCAGCGCTGGATCAGCAGTGCGGCCAGCCCCGCCAGCAGGTTGACCAGCATGACGCTGAGCCCGATACGGGTCCAGTCATGACTGTCCTCGATGGCAGTCTCTGCCTGGCGGTCGGCAGGGACGGCAGCGGGTGCGAGCGTGGTCGGCGCCGCGGCGGGCCGCGCTTCGACGCCGAAAGCGCCGAAGCGCAGTATCTGCTGCCGGCGCAGTGCCTGGCCGTTATGGCGCTGTGCCTCGATATCCAGCGCGAGCTCGTACGGACCCGGCCCGTCGTAGGCGGACAGGTCCAGATACCATTCGTTCGGCGCCCGGCGCATGACCGGATGGCGCCCGGCAAAATGGCCGTCGTTGGTGATGGTCGCGGTGATGCGCAGACTGTCGGCGGTGATCAGGCTTGCCAGCGGCGTGACGAACAGCTCGCGGGCGCCGGCGTTGTGCTGCAGATCGACGGTGACCGGCGCCGCGAGGACCTCGATGCGGTGGCGGCGCGCACGCTGGAACGTGGTGCCGTCCACTTCGACGTGCAGTTCGTGCTGCCCGGGCGTCAGTCCTTTCGTCAGCGCCAGTGTGTAGAGGCCGTCGCCGGCGCGCGCGTCGCCGTCGCGGCCGTTGTCGAGCAGCATGGTGCGGCGGGTTTCGCCGGATGGCGAATGCTGCCGGGTTTCCACGCGCAGGAAATGATGGAAATCGTTTCTGTCGAGGATGCGGCCGTGCGCACTCAGATGGGCGGTGAGTTCGGTCGGCGTGTCCGCCAGCCACTGTCGCGGCGGCGGGCGCGTGACCAGGGCGAGATCGCTGACGATCAGGGCGCGGTTGTCGGGATCGGGCGCCGCGTCGATGCGCCAGTCGCCGGTAAGGGGGCGGGCGATGGTTACCAGGTCATAGCGTTCTTCCCGGTGCCAGCGCATGTTCGGTGCGGTGTCCGCCGCGGAATACACGCTGCCGTCGGGCGCATGCAGCCGTGTCGACGGCGTGCCCGGTGCATGGAACGACAATACGGTAAGCTCGGCCACATCGGCGTCGACGGTGAAGCTTTGATCGTCACGCAGTGCCAGGGTGACGGTCGGCAACGCCTGTTCGAACAGCCGCAGAAACGCGCGTTCGAGCATGTCGGCATCGTCGATGCGCTCGAAGCTTCCGCCGGTCGCTGCCGCCATTTGCCGCAGCAGCGCTTCGTCGGTGTCACGAGAGAGCGCGATGGTATGTATGCTGACGCCGGCGTGCTGCAGCTGCGGCAGGATCTCGTGCGTGATGCGTTCGCGCGATTCGGCGGTGGCCGCGGCGCTGCCGGATATGTCGATACCGGCGACGTCGATCAGTCCGTCGGTGAGCAGGACGAGATGGCGTTCGTCGCCGGCCGCCGGCGTCAGCCAGTTCCAGCCCGCGGTGCGCAGGGCGGCCTCGATATCGGTATGGAGCGCGTTCGCGCCGATGCCGGCGGCGGCCTGCGTGGCGCGGGCGCGCCAGGCGGCATCCGCCTGGCCGTAGGGCACCAGCATGTTGACGTGGCGCCCGAACGTCCATACACCCGCGCGGCTGTCCGCGGGCATCAGATTGATCAGCAGGCGCAATGCGGTGACGCGCATATTGCGCGGATCGGTCTCCTTCATGCTGCCGGAGACGTCGATGAGGATCCTCACGTCCGCCGCCGCCTGCGCCGTCGTGGCATGCCACAGTGGCAGCATCATGCACAGCAGCAGCGTGCACAGCCGCCACAGGCGACCGCGCGGGACGAGCGGTGTCTGTCGTCGATGCGGAATCATGGATGGATGATCGGCGATACGAATGAATGTCTTATCGGACCGGAGCGCGCCGGACTTTATATAGCACGGCGGTGGTCGATACAAAGCGAGTGGATACCGGATGAGCGACACGGTCGCTGTTTACCCTGATGAGGAGAGCAGGAACGCATGGTCATACAGTCAATTCTGGGGCGCGGTCGCGGCAAGGGACGGCGCATGCTCGACGGCGTGCAGCAGATCAATACCCTGATCGGCCACGACAGCCGTTTCATCGGTCGCCTCGAGGGCAATGACAATACCATCGTCAACGGCACCTTCGAGGGAGATTGCGACATCGACGGCGTGGTGGTGCTGAGCGAGCAGGGGCGCTGGATCGGCAACATCAATGCCGTCAGCGCCATCATATCGGGCGAGGTGCGCGGTGACATCACCGTGCGCGACAAGCTCGAACTGACCGCGAGCGCGCGCGTCGCCGGCCGTATCAGCAGTCCGGTGCTGGCCATCGAGGAAGGCGCCATCCATCAGGGCGAGATCCGCATGACGCGCGAGGGAGAGGTGGTTCGCTTCAAGGACCGGCGCCAGGGCGGTGGTGGAGACGATAGCGCGCAGGAATCGTGATCCGTATCATCGTCCCGGCCGCGGCTGCTGCCGCGGCGGGGCGATGCCGGAGCTCAGGTGGCGAGGCGTTCGTCGCGTCGGCTGCGCATGCCGGCGGACAGGTGCGCAAGGCGCCGTTCCGGCGCGGGGCGCGCGATCCGCGCCAGATGCGGGTTGACCGCGTCCGAGCTGATCATGATCGTCATGCCGAGTACGGCCATCATCGTTTCCATGTCGTCCGGATCGGAGAAATGGCGGCGCAGATGGTCGAAATGCATCCGATTGATATACAGCATGTTGGCGCGCTCGCCGTAGCCGGCCTCGAAATCGCGGGCCAGAGAATAGATAAAACTCAGCATATGCATCCCTCGCAATGATTCATGGTTGTCATGACAGGCTGATGACGGACCGTGTGCTATTCGATAGCGGCCGGGCGCTACCGGGATTTAGGGCCGCCGGGTGAACTGCTAGACTACGGGCATGTCGCATGGCCTGGCATTGCTTCGCATCCTTTCCGACGGTCGCTTTCATTCCGGTGAAGACCTGGGAGGCGCGCTGGGCATCGGGCGTGCCGCGGTGTGGAAATGCCTGCAGGGGCTGCGCGCGGCGGGCATCGAGATCCAGTCGGTGCCGGGGCGAGGCTATCGGCTCGTCGAAGCGCTGGAGCTGCTGTCGGAAGAGACCATCGTCGCCGCGCTGCCGGCGACGGTGCGGCCGCGGCTGGCGGCGTTCGAACTGCATTACGAGATCGATTCCACCAACAGCGCATTGTTGCGCCGCGCCGCTGCGCTGCCCACCGGCACGGTGTGTCTGGCCGAGCGGCAGAGCGCCGGGCGTGGACGCCGTGGCCGGAGCTGGGTATCGCCCTGTGCCCGCAACCTCTATCTGTCGCTGCTGTGGCGTTTCCCGCGCGGCCCGGATGCGCTTGCCGGGCTGGCGCTGATCGTCGGTCTGGCGGTCCTGCGTGGACTGGAAGATGCAGGCGTGCGCGAAGCGGGGGTGAAGTGGCCGAATGACATCGTCTGGCGCGGGGCCAAGCTTGCCGGCGCCCTGATCGAGCTGTCCGGCGAATCGGGCGGCGCCTCCTGCGTGGTGATCGGCATCGGCGTCAACGTCGATATGCCGCGCGCTGCAGCCGGCGATGCGACCGGGCAGTGCTTGATAGGGCAGCGTTGGGTCGATGCCCGCAGCGCGGCGGGTGCCCGGGTATCGCGCAACCAGTTGGCTGCCCTGATGCTATCCCGCCTGTGCGCGGCGCTGGACCGTTTCCAGGCTGGCGGACTCGCCGCCTTCATGGATGAATGGCGCACATGCGACGTGCTGTACGGACAGGCCGTGATGGTGGAGGATGTCGGCGGCGGGAGCAGGCATGGCATCGCGCGCGGTGTGGATGCCGGCGGCGCGCTGCTGGTCGAGGAAAACGGCGTATGCAGCGCGTATCATTCCGGTGATGTCAGCGTGCGTGCGCAGTCCGCGCCATCGCCGTCGGGAGCAAGGACATGATACTGCTGGTGGATGCCGGCAACAGCCGCATCAAGTGGGCCTGTGAGGTGGGCGGCACGCTGCAGGCGGGAGAACCGCTGCGGCGCAGCGGCGATGCCGATGATGACGTGCATGCCCTGTCGCTGGCGTGGGCGCCGCTGCCGCCGCCGCGCCGCGTGCTGCTCGCCAGCGTGTTGCAACCGGCGTTTTTCGCCGCCTTGTCGGCGTACGCGCAGGCGCACTGGTCGGTGACGGTCGAAGCGGCGGTGGTGCGACCGGTGGCGTGCGGCGTGGTGAATGCCTATGCCGAACCGCAGCGCCTGGGCGTGGACCGCTGGCTGGCTTTGCTGGCGGCGCGGCGTACCGTCGCCGGCGCGGTCTGCATCGTCGATTGCGGCACCGCCATCACGGTCGACGGCATGCGCGCCGACGGGGTGCACATCGGCGGCCTGATCCTGCCCGGTCTGGCGTTGATGAGGCGCATGTTGGGCACGGGTACCGCGGGCATTGCCGCCGGCGTGGACGATGTGCCGGAGAGTGAGGAAGCGCTGCCTGTTTGCGCCGGCGATACGCGCTCGGCGGTGCTCGGCGGTACGCTGTGCATGGCGGTCGCGGGCGTCGATCGCGCGGTTGCCGGCATGCGCGCGGCGCTGGGCGATGATATGCGCTGCTTGATCAGCGGTGGCGATGCCGGGCGGCTGCTGCCGTTGCTGGCCGATACTTATATATACGAACCCGAGCTCGTGCTGAAAGGGCTCGCGCTATATGCGCAGGATGAAAGCGGATGAGATTGTTCTTTTTGCTGCTGTTGCTGATGAATGTCGCGTTTTATATCTGGCATGAGCCCATCGTCGCCTGGATGAAGGGGGATGCGCCCGTTGAGCGGACCGTGACGCGGAGCGAGACGATGCCATCGCTGGTGCTGCTGAGCGAACGCGATGCGCCGCGCAGCGAACCGGCGGCGCGACAGGATGCGCCCGCCAAACCGCCGCCGCAGGCGGCGGGTTTGCCCTCGCCTTCGGTGCAGGCCGACTTTCCGCCGGCGGCGGTCTCGTCTGCTGCGCGGGCGGAGACCGCCGCCGCGCTTCCCGCGGGACAATGTATCGAAGTCGGCCCCTACACCGATGCCGCACTGGCCGCAGCGGCGCGGTCGAGCGCCGAGAGCGCCGGCATGAAGGCAGGGCTGGAGCGCGTCGAACGCGATATGCCTGCCGGCTACTGGCTGTTGACCGAGGAGCGTTACAATCTGGCCGGCGCGCGCGACATCCTGCGGCGCATGGGTGAGGACGGCGTCGATGATATCGCCATCGTCTCACTCGACAGCGGCATGGCGATATCGCTCGGTCTTTACAGCCGTTCCGCGGCGATGGAGCGTCGCCGACGCGAACTGGTCGAACTCGGCTACCCGGTCGAGGTGCGCCAGCGCTCCGAGCGGCGCGAAGTGCAGGTGCTTCATCTCGCCACGGCCGCCGGCGCCGATGCGCAGGCGGTGAAGGCGCTGCTCACCGACCTGGTCAGCGCAGAACCGCGTCTGGAATGGCGAGACACGGCGTGTCGCTGACGGAGCTCTGCTATAATTTCCCGGTTTCCGCATCGCTGGCGTAGCTCAGTCGGTAGAGCAGCTGATTTGTAATCAGCCGGTCGGGGGTTCGATTCCTCTCGCCAGCTCCAATACTTAGATCACTTATCCACAGATCACGAAGCGCCTGTGGACCACTCTTGGACCGATCGCCGGGAACATTCCACCATCAGCCACAGCAGAAACGCACGTTTTTTGCTGCTCATTGGTCCTGGAGTGGTCCATATGAGAAGGAGATAGGTTTTAACCTATTAATATTTATCGTAAATAATCCTGTATTATCCTGATTATATATCAGATGTTGCCCGCTATCGCAGCTTACGGTAACGTGTAATATCTAGAAAAAAGCAGGCCCCGGAGACGCTGGAACGTCGCCCGAGGCCTTGACCACGACAACCCGTCAGGAGGTTGTGATGGCGTCTCGCCAGCCTACCCGCCGCAGTCGCTCCGCGCCACCCAAGGCGCGCTGACATGGCGACCATCGACAAACGCACCGACAGCAAGGGCGTCTCCATGTACCGGGTGCGCGTTCGGATGAAGGGCGTTCCGCAGCAGGTGGCATCCTTCCGCAGCCTGACCAAGGCCCGTCAGTGGGCATCGGCGACCGAAACCGCTATCCGTGAAGAGCGCCACTTCCCGACCAGCGAGGCAAAGCGCCACACCCTGGCCGAACTCATCGATCGCTATAAACGCGACGTGCTGAGCGCGAAGAAGCCCAAGACGGCTCGTCACCAGGGTCAGCAACTTGATTGGTGGAAGGGTCAGCTCGGCGCCTACAGCCTGGATAAGATCACGCCGGCGAAGGTGTCGGAGCATCGGGACAGGCTGCTTCAAGAACCGATACCAGGCCCCGACGACAAGCCGCCAAGATACCGCGGGCCGGCGACGGTCGCCCGGTACATGGCGGCGCTCTCCCACGTGTTCACCATTGCGGTGAAAGAGTTGGGATGGGTTCAGGAGAATCCATTCGCCAAGGTCAGCAAGCCCAAGGAGCCCGGCGGCCGCGTTCGGTTCCTGTCTGATGATGATCCCCTTCCGAGCGGCGAGATCTTTGAGGGCGAGCGCACGCGCCTCCTGAAGGCGTGCAAGGAGAGTTCGAGCCCGGATCTGTATCCCGCGGTCGTGCTGTCTCTCAGCACCGGTGCCCGCAAGATGGAGTTGATGGGGCTTCGCTGGCGTCAGGTTGATCTGGTGCGCGGCATGATCACCCTCGAAGACACCAAGAACGGTGAGCGTCGGGCGCTACCGCTGGCCGGGCATGCGCTCGAACTGATGCAGGCCCGCGCGAAAGTGCGTCGGCTCGATTGCGATCTCGTTTTCCCGAACCCTGCGGATCTCGCTAGGCGTGAGAAGAACCCGGCGCACGTCGTGCGTCCCGTGGATCTTCGCGCGCCCTGGGAAGCGGCCCTGGCCGCTGCCGGCATCGAGGACTTCCGCTGGCATGACCTTCGGCACTCTGCTGCTTCCTACCTCGCCATGTCCGGTGCATCGCTTGCGGAAATCGCCGAAGTGCTCGGGCACAAGACCCTTGCCATGGTGAAACGGTACAGCCATCTGTCTGACGCGCACGTCGCCCGCGTGGTGGCGAAAATGAACAGCCGGGTGTTCGGATGAATGCGAAGCGCCCAAAGCCGAAGCGTCCAGAATCTTCCGGGGTCAACCAGGATCTGTGGGACTTTTGGGATCGGTACGAGGACAAGAAGGCGGATCGCAAGGAATGGGATGCGGTGCAAACGCCTACCGCAACTGATAAGGCGCTCAAGGAAACCCGTCTTGCGGATCTGGACGCTGAGCTCGCGAAGCTCGACGAGGAATATCAGTGCTTTGTCAGGCGCGCTCAGGATGCTGATCAAACTACGAACCTGTCTGGGCGGGATTGCTTTACGCTCGGCGTGCTGGCCGCGCGCTGGAACGTGGCAGAGCATGATGTATTCCGATGGGCCAGCAGTGGCGCATTGCCCACCGTGGTGCGTCCCGATGCACCGGAATCACTACATGGCGTGTCGTCTGAACTCCTGGAAGACGTGGTGGCCGCGCGGGTACTGCTGGTGTCGCGCGAGGACCGTGACCGATTCGAAGTGGCGCTACCCAACTACGTGACGCACGCCGCAATGGAGGCGAGCGCCAAGTGCGGCGGCTTGAGCGTCGAAGCGTGGGCGGAACACTCGGGTCAGAAGATTGCTCCAACCACGGAAGGCGGGCGCTTCGTGAGCGGCACGCTGGAAGAAGCGGCACGCGCGCTGGCTAGGCAGGAAGGGTGGCATGACGGTGCGCTCGATACCCTTTTGAAGCAGATGGTTCAGGCGGTCAAGGACGGAAGTCTGACCGCGCGCCATCCGCATACCGGCATACCTTATCGCCCTGATCCCGTGCGCACGTTCTACGAGTTCGTCACCGCGGTGGACGTGAACGTCTGGCTCGCGAGCCAGGCGGTGGACTACCGGATGGAGACAGGCGGGAGCGGCGAAGCGCCAATGGATGTCAACGTGTGCCAACGCAAGGACGCGGGGCCAGCGAACGGCGCGGTCGCCAATGATTGGTTGGAAGACGACAGCCTTCTGAAAATTGAGAGGCAGCAGCGCGCCATCTTGGAAGTGATCACCATGAAGAGGTGGGATCCTATGGCCGTGCCGGATGGCGAAAAGGGAACCATCCGTCAGATATGCGAGGAGGATGATAGGTATAGGGATCTGTTCTCTGCCACATCTTTCGAGCGTGCATGGAGCGCCGGTGTTCGTGCCGATCCGCCCAAGTGGCGGATGCAGAGTCACGCATCTTTCGCCAAGGGAAAGTAGCAGGGAGCCCGCGACACCTACGAACACCCACGAACACCTACTTCCCTCGCTATCGTACGCCTACTCCCGCCTCCCGGATGATGTGCCGTAGCCAGCGATTGCTGGCGAAAATGTGAGGCGCATCATTATGACTGACGTAAATATGCTCACCGTCGCGCAGCTCGCTACGCGGCATCCAGCGTTCTCGCAGGCATCCCTGCGGCACTGGATATTTCATTCCGAGAATAACGGCCTGGCCGCATCCGGGGCGCTGATTCGTTTGGGCCGGAAAATCCTGCTTGATGAGGCGGCGTTCATTCGCTGGGTGAAGTCGCACCGGGCATGCGCGTGAGGCTGCCGAAAATGAAAACGCCCGGCGGCAACCGGGCGTCGAGAGAGCAAAGCAAATCCAGGACCAATCGTAACCGCCAGCACAGCCAAGCGCAACCGGGTATCCCGCAGAGCACGGAGCAATGGCTGGCGTTCGTTCGGCGTGCTGCGAGGGACGGCCGATGAGCGCGGATATCCTGCTGTCCCGCTTGGAGGGGGTCCGGGATCGCGGTCACGGCCGGTGGATGGCGTCGTGCTGCTCCGGGCTGCATGATGATCGCAATCCGTCGCTGTCGATCCATGAAACCGCCGACGGAACCGTCCTGATCAAATGTTTTGCGGGGTGTAGTGCCGCCGAGATCGTGGCCGGCGTCGGCCTCACGCTCGCGGACTTGTTCCCGGAGAAACTGACCCACCATCGGGCACCGTTGCGAAATCGTGTTCCGGCGGCTGATCGCGAACTGATCGAGCGCGCCAAGCGGCAAGAGCAGGCCGAACGCGAGCGCAGACATGCCGACGCAGCGGACAGGGCTCGCACACTCTGGGAGCGCGCACAGCCCGCCACAAGCCACGGATACCTGACGGCCAAGGGAATCAAGCCTTACGGCGCCCGCACGCTCTCCGGGCTTCTGGCGCTGCCGGTGCAGGACTTCGACGGACAGATACACAGTCTCCAGTTCATCGCCGGCGACGGTGGCAAGAAGCTGCTTTCCGGCGGGCAGAAGAAAGGCCGCTTCATCTCCGTTCGGTGGACGGGTGCGGACCGGCTGCTGATCTGCGAGGGCTTCGCAACCGGCGCAAGCTTGGCCGAGATTGAGCAGGGCTCCGACGTGCTCGCGGCCATCGATGCCGGCAACCTGTTGCACGTTGCCTGTGAGGCTCGCAGGCGCTTTCCTGGGCGCGAGATCGTCATCTGCGCGGACAATGACCCGGTTGGCGTTGAGAAGGCACACGCGGCCGCTGCTGCGTCTCGGGCACTGGTGGCCATTCCCGAGACCGAGGGCGCGGACTTCAACGACATGCACCGCCGGGAGGTGGCCGCATGGTAACGATCAATGCGATTCCTCCGGTGCAGGAGGAGCAGCCCCAAGAGGAAAAGGAGCGGAAGTCGGCGTCCACGACCCTGGTGGAGCTGGCGCTGGAGCACTTCAGTTTCGGCGTCTCAACGATGGGCGAGACGTTCGCCATACCGAAGCAAGGGCCGAAGATCGTTGCCATGCTTCGCGGCGCGAAGACGTCATTGCGGGGGCAGTTGTCCAGGCTCTACTTCAGGAGGTGCGGTCGGGCTGCGCCGCAACAGGCGCTTGCCGACGCTTTGCTGGTCATCGAAGGTATGGCGCAGGAAAGTGACGAGGAGGAGCTGTATCTGCGCGTCGCCCGTCACGGTGATGATCTTTGGCTGGATCTGGGAGACCAGACGGGTCAGGCCGTTCGCATCAATTCGGCAGGATGGGAAATCGCCGCGCCGCCGGTGCTGTTCAAGCGGACCGCTCTTATGGGGGCGCTGCCGGCGCCGTCGCGAGGGGCCACGCTCGATAATCTGTGGGGCCGCCTTAACATCGCCGAATCCGATCGCCCGCTGGTGGTCGCGTCTCTCGTCGGAGCGCTGCATTCAGACATCCCGCATCCCGTTCTCGGGATCCTTGGCGAGCAGGGATCGGCCAAGACGACGGCGACGAAGATCCTGGTTTCAATCCTTGATCCCGGACCTGTTCCGCTTCGCAAGCCGCCGCGTGATGCCGATGGCTGGGTGACGGCGGCGGCCGGATCCTGGGTGGTGGCGCTCGATAACCTGAGTGCGGTTCCGGACTGGCTGTCGGATTCGATCTGCCGCGCTGTTACCGGAGATGGAGACGTCCGACGAAAGCTCTACACCGACGGGGAGCACGCCGTCTTCGCGTTCCGTCGCGTCATCCTGATAAACGGGATCGACCTGGGGGCCCTGCGCGGGGATCTGGGGGAGCGAATGCTGCCGCTTCACCTGGAGCGCATCCCGGACGATGCCCGCCGCCTGGAGCGTGACATCTGGAGTGCGTGGGATGAGGCCCATCCCGCCATCCTCGGAGCCGTCCTTGACGTGGCAACGAGTGTGACGAGGGTGCTTCCCTATGTCCGTCTGGAGACCAAGCCGCGCATGGCCGACTTCGCGGTGATTCTCGCGGCCGTCGACAAGGTGCTGGGGACGAACGGACTGGCGCACTACCTCGGGAAGCAGAAGTCTCTCGCGGCCGATTCTCTCACCGGCGACCCGTTCATCATTGCCATGACTGCGTCAGTCACGACGACGTTCTCTGGCCGGGCGGCCGATCTGCTGGCCCGGCTTCGAAACGACAGACCGCCGAGGGGCTGGCCAACCAACGCGCGCGCCGTCACCACAAAGCTCAAGCGTCATGCGCCGGCTCTACGGCGCGCCGGCTGGCAGATCAGCGATGACGGGGGCCGAAACATCGGCAACACGGTGATCTGGACCATTGTTCATCCTGAGATGGTCGGTAAACATCCCTCGTTTGACTCGTATCCTCGTCCTGATACCCCGGATGACGAGTCAACGAGTCAAACGAGCCAGGAATACGGGCAATCTCAGGAAGAGGTGGTGCTATGAGGGCCGTACTCGACCGCCTCGCCGCGCTCGGCATCCGTGTCCGCCTGACCAAGGATATGCGCCTGTCTCTCTCGCCGGTTCCGCCGCCGGACCTGGTCGACGACGTGCGGTCCTGCCGCGACGAGATAATTCAGCACCTGATCCGCACTCGCAACGCCGAGTCCCGTATCCGTAATTGGCTCGCTCATATCCGTGAAACCGACCCCGGCGTTATCGACGAGGTGCTGGGGAAATGCGCAGCCGACCCCGAGGCGTTGGCGTACTTCATGACCCGAGCCGCCGAGGTGCCGCCGATCAAGCGTGTGGCCGGGCGGACGGTTCATGGCGCGGAAGTGGTGACGGGGGGAACCGGCGATGCCTGACATCCGGACATTGCTTGCCCAGGCCCATGCGCTGGAGCAGGCCGCCCGGCAGCGGCGCCGGGAGGCAGGCGCCCAGCTCGCCATCCTGCGCGACCAGACCCCGGTCCTGGAGTGGCATCCCCGGCTTGAAGCCCTCGGGCTCGATGTCCGCTCGGCTGAGGTTCTGATCGGCATGGCGACCGGGAGCGAAGCGCCATGACTGGCAAGGCGGTGAGGATGTCACCCAAGGGTGACAACGCGGCAAGTGACGCTCTGCCGGCGACGGTTGAGGAGCTGAGCGCGGCCCTGGCTGCCATCTTCGAGGATGCCCGCCAGCGAGCTGTCTACCTTGTGGACGCCTACGCACATGCAGCCGGCGAAGCGTGTGAATCTATCCACATCGCCGAGCGCCAACTGCGCGCCATCAAGCCAGCCGGCGAGTCGGCCGAGTGTACCACGGTACACATTACCGAGCGCGAGGCCCGCGACATCAAGACGGTGAAACGGCTCTACTGGCCGCGCTCCGATCTCTACACCCTTGCTTGGAATGCCATGGTGGCATTTCACGCTGAGCGGCGCCGGCGCCCTGGCACACGCGAACTGCTCAGACGCATGCAGGCACTCGATTCAGATCACCGTCCTGTATTGCTGCGCCTTGAAAGGGAAACGATTCACTGGATCGACGACGCGAGCCGCGCCAATAGCTTTCTTCGCCAGATGCCGGAGATGCTCCTTTGCGCGCTGGTTGAAAGAGATGACGAAAGGGTCGCTGAAATACACGCCCGGCGCGATAACGCCGATCGAGCGCTTAGAGATATCGAGTGCTCGGGGAGGCTGATCGATGCTTACCGGAAAATGGCCGGCAAGGTAGGCCGCGACCTCGGCGAATACTGGGGTATTCCAAGCGACGCCGATTTCCTGTCCCAATGGCCTTCCTTCCTGACGCAGGGTCTTCTGGGAAATTCAGAAGCGAGGCGGGAGACGGAGCGCGCAGAACCCCGGGAAGGTGGCGTGGCCATTCCGGTCATGCTCGACGGAGCATCGCCCTTCCTTGATGGGCCGGCGGTGAGCGAGATGCCATCGGCCATTCAGTTCCCGTCATTTGAGATCAAACACTACCCCTGAGGAGGAGGGCGCATGAAGGCAAAGAAGAGCGCTCCGAGAGCCAAGGCGGGCACGTCGAAAGCCCCGCAGCGAGGGAAGGGATGCGACCAGACCAAGACCAGGCCGATGATTGGCAGGCCGCGCCAGTTTCCTGATGAACAGATCGAGCAGGCGTTTTCTCTGATGGCGGAGGAGGGCGTGTCGCTCAAGGCTGCGTGCCAGGCTGTCGGGATTGCCTATGACGCGACGCGGCAGAGGATATATAACGATCAGCGCCTTTCTTCCCTGCACGCGCGCGCGAGAGAGGATTACCTGGACGTGCGCGTGCAGGAAATGAACGAGATTGCCAAAACAGAGCCGGACGTTCAGCGCGCCCGCCTGATGTGCGACAACATCAAATGGGAAGCCGCCCGCGTCCTGCGCAAGAAGTACGGCGACCGCTTGGAGGTTGACCAGAACATCAATAACGTGAAGTCCCTGTCGGATGAGGACCTGGAGCGTGAAATCAATGCGTACATTGCGAAGATCGCAGAAGAGCGAGCTTCGGGGGCTTGACGCAGCCGAGGACGGCGAGGCATAGTTTCCGCACGGGGCGTAGCAACCCCTCACGTAGCGGATACCGCACCCGTCAGCCAAGCGGTATTTTTATGCCTGTCTTCCAGGCAGTTCGGTTTATGCCGGGTGTCCGTCCGAATACAACAGCCTTCGCGCGAATAGGCGGGCCGTCTACGTGCGGTGCTACCCACCCGGCACCCATAACCGGAGGAACTGCCATGACTGACCAAGCCGCCACCATCGATGTCACCCGCAGCGCTGTCGCAGCCGTCTGCGCGGAGCTGAACCGCCTGGAGCAGGAAACAGACGCTTCGTCCTTCAAGGAAGTGATCGAGTATCTGCGCGACAGCGGCTACGCCGTCACTGAACTGCCGAACGATGGCGGGTATGGCCTTCTGGCCGTCAGCCTGACAGAGCGCGGCCTGCGTCGCCTGGCGGCTCTTGAGAAGCTGAGTGATCTCGCCATCGAGGCGCAGGACTGCGGAGGTGACGCATGAGCGCCGGGCAGGATTCGCCGGCTAGGCGTGTGCGCTCTGTAGTCAGCTACGCCGTAGCGGTCGAGCAGGATAACCGCCTGATGCATCTGACGCCGTATATGATTAGCCCAGTGGCCGCAGAGAGAGCCTTAGAAGAGCTTAAGCCTGAGCATCCCGCGGCGCACGTTGTCGAGAGAGTTCGCGAAACGGTTGTGGATGACTCCCTCTCTTCGCGCCCTAGCTCTTCAATTCAGGCGTCCGGCCGACAGATTCCATGCTTTTCCATGGAGGAGGCGGGAAGGCTGGTTGATGCCGGAATGCTGTGCGAGGCGATTGATCGGTTCAACGAGGACGCTGATAGACGCTAAAGGCGGCTATCGAGAAGAAGCGTGATGCACTACCCGCCCGGACCGGCACCGGGCGGGCACCCCTTCCCCTGTACGCGACAAGGTGACCGAATTGAACCGACCTCCCGCCAAGCTTGGGCGCAAAACCCTGTCGATCCTGGTGCAGGCCATCATCGACCAGCTCGAATACGAGTTTCCCCCGGCTGATGGCTACGACATTGCCGAGATTATGCTGTGGCGCCGGGTCATCTATCAGGCGATCCGGGATGCTGCTGAGGGCGATCAGGAAGCCCGCCAGTTCTTCAGCACGGAGGATCTCAAGGAAATATCCGACCGTGCCGCTCTGGATCCTGAGGCAGTCCGCCGGCGGGTGAAGGCGCAGGGCTGGGTTGTGCTATAACAGCGCAAAGAAGAGGGCGCCGCCCAGAGCCGGGCGACGAAACGGGAGGGTTCATGAAGCTGTTTCTGCTCGCCGCTGCTGCGGTTCTTTCGGGATGCGCTACGCCGCTTGTTCAAAACTTCTGGGGCGAGTCGACCGCCCCGGGTATGGCCTATGAGATGTCGATCGATGCGCTGGCCGCACGAACGCAGGCCCAGCCCCGCAGCTACATCATCTTCCCCGGAAATGACGATGTAGAACTTAGCGATCTCCAGTATCAGGAATACGAAACGTACCTGGTGCGCGCTCTGGAAATTCGCGGGTTCGAGCCCGCCGGGAACCCGGAAGATGCGAAAATCGCCGTCGCGTTCATGTATGGCATCGGAGAACCGGTGATCACGGAACGGACCTATATGCGGCCGATCCGGGGAAAGACAGGTATCGCGTCCTCAAAGACCACCGGAGACGCGACGAGCACAGAACGCTACGGGCGCCGCAGCGTCTCATACTCTGAGACGACGACCTACACGCCGTCGTATGGGGTTATTGGCTATGTGCCGGAGACTAAAACGACCGTGTCCTATATCCGGCACGCGATTGTGATTGCCTACGATCTCTCCGAGTATCTCGCGACCGGAAAGGAGGTCGAGCTGTGGAGGACAGTGGTGCAGAGCGAGGGGCCGACCGACGACCTGAGGCGCGCCATGCCGGTACTGATCGGCGCCGCCGCTGAGCACATGGCAACAAGCACGGGGAAGAGGCTATCCGTTCGCATGTCGGAGAATGCGCCGGTGGTTCGTGCCGTGCGTGGAGAGGTCACGATAGACGCTTCCCAAGCGATCAATCACGCGCCCTGAGATCCATCCCGGCTTCTGGACAGAATGACCAGAAGTCCACGACCGCAGATCACGGTATTATCGAATCACCTGACCTGAACGTCGACCTCATACTTTTGCGTGGGAGGGAATGCCTCCAGCCACAGCTTCTGCTGCCGCATGTATTCGTCTTCGTCAGCAAGCCATTCCTGCAAAACCGCCGGCTGGCCGGTGAACACCATGTAGTAAGGGATGTATCCCTTCCAAGGCTGTTGAAGCGAGTATTTCCAGATCCACCGGTCGGCGATGAACTGCGTCTGAGAGGGTTCGCCCAGGACGGCTTTCACTTCATCCGGGGTCATGCCTGGCGCGAGTTGATTGGTTTTTGATACCGAGCCGAAGCCGCCCACCCCAGTAGCACAGCCCGCAATGAACGCGAAGAGCAACAGCAGCGCTAAACACCTTTTCATAATGCGACCCCTTCTGTCGGAACCTAGATCGGCCGCCGTAGCGCGCCTACCGCGAAAGCATGTTATTCCATCGGCACGGTAATTGGTGGATTTAGGCGGGGAATCGCAGCGACATAGCCCGAAAGTATTAGGGCGGGATCCGCCTGAGTTAATGCGAAGCGCCGCCGACTGGATCGACGCCAACCAGCTCGGGCGGCGCAATCTCACGCCGGATGCGTTCAAGCTGCTGCTGGGGAGAAGGTATAACCGGGCGAAGAAGGCGCAGACGGATGGCGGCAAAGGCACCGCCAAGCAAACCGTAGATCAAATTGATCCACGGTTATCCACCGCTCAGTCACTCGCCCAAACCCACGGCGTCAGCGAAGCGACGGTGAAGCGGGCCGGCTACAAACTCATGCAGGACGATCGCATCTAGGCCGTCATCGAGCAGGGGCGCGCCGAGCTCCTGGAAGAGCTGAAGATGGAGCGTGACACCATCGCTCGGGAGATGGCCGCGCTCGGGTTCGCCAGCATGGGGGATTACATCGAGATCGATGCGGACGGCTCTCCCCGCTTCAAGCTCGGCGAGCTGACGCCAGCGCAGCTCCGCGCCATTCAGGAGATCATCATCGAGGAGCCGGCGACCGGGGGCCGGAAGGTTCGCCTGAAACTCCATGACAAGCGCGCTGCTCTGGTGGATCTGGCCAAGCTGCTCGGGTTTCACCGCGAGGTTTATCTGTACGGCCAGGCCTCGGGGCAGGGCGACGCGCCGGCGGTGCCGTGGATCGTTCAGCCTGTCGCGCCGGCGCCGGGCGCTGGCCCACGCTAACTTCGGCTGGTCATCCCGGGTGTCGGAGGCGGGTGGCCTCGGTTATGCGTTAGTCTGTCCCCCCGATTTGTCCTAAAATGCGTTCGTCGGTATGACGGCGTGTGTGCCCATGCTCGGGCAACGAGTTATATGGCGGGGATCTGGGGAGGGTGGCAGATGGAAGCGAGACTAAAGCTCAAATACCTCGGCCCAGCAGTTGAAGAAGGGCTAATGGACGTCTATCAGGCGTCCGCGAACATGATTGCTTTCAGCGAATTCATGGTTGTTGCTGCTAAGGCAGCATATGGGGAGAAAATTGAGGCTCGGGCGGAAGTCGCGGGATTTGGTCGCGGCTCATTCATTACTCATCTCGTTTTCAGCTTTGCTGGCCCCATAGCTACTATTATTTCTGCTGCGACACCAGACCATCTACTGCGCATTACCAATGATGCGTTTCACATATGGAAGCACCTGAGAGGATACCCAGCAAAGACTATCGAGCAAACCGATGGTCAGATGGTAAATGTTACAAACAATGATGGGGATATTGTTCAGGTTCGTATCGAATCGCTTCAGATCGTATTCAACGAGAAAGCGACGGATGCGGCTGGTCAGTTTGTCAGAGCGCAGCTATCCAATAGTGGTTTTGATGGATTGAAGGTTGAGTCTGACAAGGGCGTTGTCGCCGAAGTAGATCAGGATGATGCTAATTCCTTCAGGGCTGTTGTTACGTCGGAATCAATCACGGATACGGCGATGGATGTTACGCTTATTCTTGAGGCGCCAGTGTTCAAGGATGGAAATAAGTGGCGCTTCAGTGATGGGCAAACCTCATTCTACGCCGATATTGTTGACCGGGAATTTATGGCTCGCGTAGATGCCGGAGAGCTTTTCGGGAAAGGGGACTGGCTGAGGGTTAGTTTAAGGTTGGTTCAGGATCGATCAGGGGCGAAAATCACGACCGAACGCACGGTGCTCAAGGTTTACGAGCACAGGAGGGGAATGGATCAGAACAAGTTGTTTTAAGTGCGCCCAGAAGACCGCGTGGCCGCAGGTGCCGCCGAGCTCGCTGATAGCCGCTTTGGCGAGCTGATCATGTCCTGCGCGTAGTGAAGGCTGGTCAAGGTGCTCGGCCATCGTCGCCAGGGCGGCGGCGTCGATCAGGTTGCGGTGGGCTCGGTCGTATTCGTTGGATTAGATCGGTGTCGCGCTGACTGTTTCGTCGGTTCCTTCCTTCTAAAGCTTGGCTACCGCCGACAATCTTGCCTGCCCGCAATACAGAATAAGAAAATTCGTTGTTCCGGCCGACAATAATCTAAATAAAGAAATTATTGCTTCTCTGGACGTGAGTGAGGCGATTCTTGTGGGAGGGGGGATGTTATCTAGTGCAAGCTGCCGTCGAATATTCAACGGTTTTATGCGGCGATGCGACAACTTTCTAGATCGACCATGGGTAATTTTTCTGGGGCCGATGGTTATAGTCGTGCCTTACAGCTTCTTGCTCGCTTATTTTCAGATTGAACAGTTCCAAAGTGGCGTCCAAAAGCACCTCCCCTTGATTGCTGGGTTTGTTGACGGAAGCCCGGTTATGATCATTGTGTTGGCAACGATTTACTTTTATTCTTTCCCCGCATTCGATAGATTTGTGCGTGCGTACAATCGAAATAATGGGATAGATGCTGGTTCGGCCCTTAAGTTATTCAAAGTATTAGAGGAAATTGTTGGCGCCAAAGATCGTCGTTTTGGAATCACGACGTCGAAAGTCGTGGCGGGTGAAAACATAAGCCCTGATCAGGCTTTTGATACGATTACCCAACCGCACCAGCAAATAGCTCTTCTAGTACAAGGTGTTCATACGTTTTTTGACGCAATTAATTCCAAAAACGTAAAGTTGCGAGTCAGTGCGGTTACGATCAGAGATGGAGCGCCCGATTGTTGGTTGTATTACTGGCCGACAGGTGATCCTCCTCGAACACCAATTGAGATTTTGAGGTCACCTGACAGTAGTATTTGTACTGCGGTTCGTAAGAGAAAGCTTGTCGTTATTGAGGATAGGCAGAAGGAAACTAGAAATGGCGGCGGGCACGTATGGAAAGACGCTGGCGTTGACGCTGGCGTTGAGGGATCGTTACTATGCTACCCTGTTTGGCACCATTATACGACTACGATCCCGTATGTCCTGACTATTGTCGCCGACGAAAAGGGTTATTTTCGCAACGCCCAAGTTGAGCTTTATGAATGGATTCTTCGGCATTTTGCTGTTCGGATTGGCTTGGAACACAGCTTAGTCCTCCTTAAGGAGAGGGCTTGCGGAGAAGATCATGGCAAAGCTTAAGCAAATACGCGGTAAGTCTACAAACAGATCGTCTTCGATGACGGTTCCGTCAATCATTGTGTTGGATGCTGATACGCTTGAATCCAGTCGACGGATCAACGCCAAAAAAATCAAGAAATCTGTTAAGACTGATTTAGCAATTCTTAGAAAACATAGCTTCCAATCTGGGTAAGCTAATGGGCGAAGAGCTTTAATCTGTATCCTTGATCGTTGCTGACTCCAGCAATTCCCCGCAGTTCCGTGGACCACTCCTGGACCGCTTGCCCGCAAAAAACGGCCGTAATCGACGACAATTCACCATTGCGACGGGACTGTAAGGCGCTGATAGTTCTGCGGTATATTGTTGCCTATTAGCGTCGCTTATAGTGCGGCCGGGATTTGTAATCAGCCGGTCGGGGGTTCGATTCCTCTCGCCAGCTCCAATCTCAAGATCGTTCCGCTGACACAGGAAGTGGCTCAGGCAATGCCGGGCTGCTCTTTCCTATCGCGTTGCTCTCATTGCGGTTTCGCAGGATGAAAACGGCGTCGCTGATGATGACGCTGGCTTCCTGGGTGACGGGGTTTGTGCCGGTCAGGCTTGCGGCCTCGTCCGCGGGCGTTTGCTCCGCCGCAGCACACTATCTATGATAGCGTCATGTCGAGCGCGCGGGCGGGCCGCGCGGGGTTCGCCGACTGCCTGCAAGCCAGTAGGGAGATGACCACGAGCGCCATGCCCTTGCCCCTATTCCAGCGACTTTCGCATTCATTCGCACACCTGATCCTGGTGGTCGTGCTGGCGTCTCTGCTCGTCGCCTGCGGCGGTGGCAGCGACAGTCATCCACTGATGTGGCAGGGGTCGCCGCCGGTCGGTCTGCTGAAGGATCAGCCGGGAGACGATTCGGCGCCGGCCGTGCATCGCATCACCACGAGCGCCGGCGTCGGCGGCAGCGTGAATCCGGTGACGACGACCGCCGTCGCCGGCGATGCCAGTCTGCTCACCATCCTCACCGAGCCCGGTTACAGCATTGCGGCGGTCGAGGGCTGCGGCGGCGCGCTCGTCGCCGGCAATCGCTACCTCACGGCGCCGGTCACGGCGCCCTGTACGATCAGCGCCAGTTTCGTGCTCAACAGTCATACCGTGGAAACCTTCGTGCGTTCGGCGCGCGGCGGTTCGACCACGGGCGACGGTGTGTTCGCGTACGGCAGTGAGGTGACGGTGACGGCGGTGCCCGATCCCGGTTTCGCCTTCGTCGCCTGGACCGATGCTTCGACCCTGATTTCGACCGATCCGGAGTACACCTTCGAGCTGCAGAGCGACCGCTTCCTGTCGGCGAGCTTCGCCATTGCTTCCAACAGTGCGCGGGTGGCGATGCCGCCAGTAGGCCGGGTGCGCGTGTTCGAGGCCGGCAATGCCCCGGCCGGCGTGCTGTTCGTGACCACGGCCGAAATCGCGGTCGGCGACGGTGGCATCGGCCTCTGGCGTTCGGCCGACGGCGGCGTCAGCTGGGAACGCACCGCCGACGTCGAAGCGACGTTCATCAGCATCGCTTCCGGCGATCCCGGCCTGGTCGTTGCCGGGCATGCCGATGGCTATCTCATTTCGCAGGATGGGGGCGTGACCTGGGCGGCGGGCGTCATCGCCGCGCCGGGCAATATCAGTGTGGCGCCGGCAGCGGCTGCTGCGGTGAGCGCCGAGGCCGGTATCTATATGGCCGTTGCCGCCATCGCCGCGCCGGGGCTTTACCGCTCGTTCGATCTCGGCGCGAGCTGGGAGCGCATCCTCGGACCGGCACCGCCTCTGCCCGCGTCCCACAGCCAGCTGCGCCATGTGGCGGTTTCCGCCGACGATCCGGCGGTGATCCATGCGCTCACCATCGGCAATCTCAACGCCTGGCGATCGGTCGATGGCGGTGCTTCCTTCTTTTCCATCCGCACGGGCATCGCCTCGGATCAGCCGCAGGTTTTCGATCCCGGTTTGCGGGCCGATCCGCAGAATGCCGACCGTGTCCTGATCGAAAGCCACATCACGCTAAACGGCGGCGCGAACTGGACTGCGCTGGTATTGCCGCCGCGCACGGTGGAAATGTTCGATCCGCTCGGCAACGGTCCGTTCGAGGTCGTCGTCGCGCAGGATCGGGTATCGCCGCGCAACACGGTCTGGTTCGAGGGCAATCTGCTGCGCGTGGCGGGCGATCGCCTGCTGATGTCACAGGACGCGGGCACGTCCTGGGCGGAGCTGCTGACCCTGGTCGGTCCGGTGGGTACTTTCGATACCCAGCGCCTGTTCCTGTCTGAAGATGCATTGTATCTGCAGCTTAGCGGGGAGCCTGATATGGTGCAGCGGATCGATCTCCAAGTCATACGCGCCGCCTTGGCGGAGTGAAGTGCCGCCAAGGCGGGATTTTCCCGCTTTTTCCCGTTCGTTCCCGTAAATTCCCGGAAGATGTGGATGCCGTCCGCGTGCACCATGCTGGCGCATGCGTGCCTTGACCAAATGATGGGTAAATTGTATGGTTATTGGTGCGTAATGCAGAAATAACTACGGAAGGAGAGTGAGTTATGTCAGGTTCCAATCAACGGGATGCCTCCAATGATGACACCGCCGTCATCGTCGGATTGGCGGTCATCACCCTTATCGTGACCATCGTTGCAATACTGATTTCCTGAACGGGTCCGATATCGCGCGTAAAATCGTCGCCGCGCCGTCACGGTTGCTCCATTGCTGGTTTTTCAGACAAAGATCATGGAGATGGGGAATCAATCCCGGTTCGTGATCGGCAATACCGGCAGTTCCAGCGCCGCGATCGCCGCGGCGACGGTTTTTACCGCTTTCATGCGCGGGAATCCTTCCCGTACCGCAATCACCACCCGCCGCACAGGGCGGGGACGTTTGAAATCGATCGCCTTGATCAGTGGGTTGGCATAGGCCGGGGTCAGCGCCGAGGCCGGCATGACCGATATGCCGATACCCGATGCCACCATGTTTCTTATCGTTTCCAGGGAGTTGCCCTGTTTGCCGGCGGACGGCGGCCGGGCAAATTCGTGGCAGGCATCGAGCACCTGGTCACGAAAGCAGTGTCCGATACTGAGCAGCAGCAGGTTTTCGTCCGCGAGTTCGTCTACCGCCACGGTCCTGCGTCGCGCCCAGGCGTGTCCGGCGGGCACGATGACGCGGAACTCCTCTTCGTAGAGCGGGATCAGCTTCATGCCCGGCGCTTCATAGGGCAGGGCCAGTATCGCGGCGTCGATCAGACCGCCGCGCAGCATCTGGTCGAGCGTGGCCGTCATGGTTTCTTCGATATCGAGCGGCATCTTCGGCGCCAGTTTGTGCAGGCCGGCGACCAGTGCCGGCAGCAGATAGGGCGCGATGGTATGGATGACGCCGAGGCGCAGCGGACCGATCAGCGGATCGGTGCCGGCATGGGCGATGGCGCGCACGCGTTCGGCCTCGTCCAGCACGCGTCGCGCCTGTGCGACCACTTGTTCGCCGATCGCCGTCACCAGCACTTCCGTCTTGCCGCGTTCGAAGATCTGTATCCCGAGTTCGTCTTCGAGTTTCTTCACCGCCGCGCTGAGGCTGGGCTGGCTGACGAAACAGCGCTCGGCGGCGCGGCCGAAGTGCCGCTCGGCGGCGACGGCGACGATGTATCTCAGCTCGGTCAGAGTCATCCCCGCCTCCGATAGGATTTATCTATCGATCCGATCCTAACATAGTATTGGCTGGCAGTGATGCCGTTTTCCTATAGTGGACCCACGATTTTGGTCATTGATTCTGGCAATCGACATTCACTCAACGAAGGAGATCATTGCATGTTGCCGAACCACGAAGGAAAGCGCATTCCCCAGGTCCAGTTCCGCGTACGCAGGGACAACAAGTGGGAGACCGTCTCCAGCGATGACATTTTCAAGGGTCGTACCGTGGTGGTGTTCTCGCTGCCCGGCGCGTTCACGCCGACCTGTTCGTCCACCCATCTGCCCCGTTTCAACGAGCTGGCGCCGGTGTTCTTCGACAATGGTGTCGATACCATCGCCTGTGTTTCCGTCAACGACACTTTCGTCATGAATGAATGGGCCAAGGATCAGGAAGCGGAGAACATCACGCTGATTCCCGATGGCAACGGCGAATTCACCGAAGGCATGGGCCTGCTCGTCGACAAGAGCGATCTCGGTTTCGGCAAGCGTTCCTGGCGCTATTCCATGCTGGTGAAGGACGGTGTGGTCGAGAAGATGTTCATCGAGCCGGAAAAGCCGGGCGACCCATTCGAAGTATCCGATGCCGACACCATGCTGAACTACATCAATCCCAAGGCGAAAAAGCCGGATCAGGTGGCGATCCTGACGCGTGAGGGTTGCGAGTTCTGCGCCCGCGCCAAGACGCTGCTCAGCGAGCTCGGCTACAATTACGCCGAAGTGCCGCTGCCGCACACCAAGCGTACGCGAGTGATCGGCGCCATCGCGGCAGCGAAGACCGTGCCGCAGGTGTTCATCAACGGTGAGCGCATCGGTGGGCTCGAAGAGCTCGAGCGCTGGGCCAAGCGTGTAGCCTGAAAAAGGAAAGCGCATGAAGCAATATTCCGTTGACGTTGCAGTCATCGGCGCGGGGACGGCGGGTCTCGCCGCCTACCGCGCCGCGACCGCGGCCGGCAAGCGTGCGGTGATCATCGAGGGTGGTCCTTACGGCACCACCTGCGCGCGGGTCGGCTGCATGCCGAGCAAACTGCTGATCGCGGCGGCGGAGGCCATGCACGGCCCCGAGCGCTGGCCGGAGTTCGGCCTGCGTCTGGAGGGCAGAGTGCTGGTCGATGGCGCCGCGGTGATGGCGCGCGTGCGGCGCGAACGGGATCGTTTCGTCGGTTTCGTTCTCGACAGCGTGGAGAAAATACCCGAGGCGGACCGGATCATCGGTTACGCTCGCTTCGAGGACGATCACACGCTGGCGGTCGGCGACCATACCCGCATCACCTGCGCCAGTGCGGTCATCGCCACCGGGTCGTCGCCGGCCGTTCCCGCCATGTTGCGCGCGGCGGGCGATCGCCTGCAGGTCAATGACGATATCTTCGAATGGAAGACGCTGCCGGCTTCCGTCGCCGTGTTCGGTCCCGGTGTCATCGGGCTCGAGCTGGGTCAGGCGCTGCATCGTCTCGGCGTGAAGGTGCTGATGTTCGGGCGCGACGGGCTGCTTGGACCGTTCAGCGATCCGGCGCTGCGCGATTATGCGCGTGCGCTGTTCCGCGAGGAGTTCTATCTCGATACCGATGCCGCGGTGCGCGAGATCCGGCCGGTCACCGGTGGGGTGGCCATCGCCTATCGCGACGACAGCGGCGCCGAGCGCACCGAGACCGTCGAGTACGTCGTCGCCGCCACCGGGCGCACGCCCAACGTCGGTGGCCTGAGTCTGGAGCATACCGGTATCGAACTCGATGCGCGCGGTGTGCCGCTGTTCGACCGCCATACCCTGCAGTGTGGCGACAGCTCGATTTTCATCGCCGGTGATGCCAACAACGACGTGCCGCTGCTGCACGAAGCGGCGGACGAAGGGCGCATCGCCGGTGACAACGCGGCACGTTATCCGGCGGTCGCTCCCGGTCCGCGCCGTACGTCGCTCGCCATCGTTTTCTCCGATCCCCAGATCGCCATCGCCGGCGCCTCTTACCGCCAGCTCGTGCCCGGCACTTTCGTCACCGGCGAGGTATCGTTCGAGGATCAGGGCCGCAGCCGCGTGATGCTGCGCAACAAGGGGCTGCTGCACGTCTATGCCGACAGCAGCAGCGGACGCTTGCTCGGCGCCGAGATGATCGGGCCGGATGCCGAGCATCTGGGTCATCTGCTGGCCTGGGCGATACAGGCCGGGCTCACCGTCGAGCAGACGCTCGCCATGCCGTTCTATCATCCGGTCGTGGAAGAGGGGGTGCGAACCGCCCTGCGCGATGCGGCGCAGGCGCTGCTCGAAGCGCAGGCGCAGCCAGGCCGGCGCATCGCCTGAAGCGCGGACCGGCGGGGGCCAATCTCCCCCCCCCCCGCCGCTGGTCCGTCTGTGCATCCGTGCGCATCCGCCGCTGCGGTGTGGCGTTATACTAATGGCTCTATGCGGCGCGATACGATCGAAACCGATGGCAGCGATGACGACCGCGTCGTCCGGCGTTCCGGCAGGCGCTGGCTGTTCGCGGCGCTGGCGCTGCTGATCGCGCTGACAGCGGCGGCCGTCGGCATCCACCAGTATTCACGCTGGGCCGATCCCTGCGCCGGACTCGACCGTCATACGCTGTTTGCCCGCTATCCCGCAATGGAAGCCCTGTGGATACAGCAGCAGGAAGAGACCGAGCGGCTGCTGGCCCGCCAGCGGGCGCAGGACATTGCCATCAATCTCGATCTGGGCGGAGAACGGATCACGCCGGAAGAGGCGCTGCGCCTGTCGCTGAATCAGATCCATGAAATCTCGGACCTGCGCCAGGAGCACAAGGAGATTTTCCAGCGCACCTGTCGGGAGCTGCTGAGCGCGGACTGAGCGGCGCGCCGACGCGGTTTCTCTTAAGGCAGGGTGGAAGGCGCGGTGGGCTGCTGGTCGGGAAAGTCGTCGCTGTGGGTGCCGAGCGCGATGACCTGGGCGCCGGGCGTCTGTTCCGTCGCGTCTTCACTTGTTCCCATCCGTATGCCGCGCGCTATGCGCGCGCGTAACGCCGTGGTTGCCGCGCGCAATACCGTGTCGACGATGAAATCCGCGTGTACATGGTAATAGCGCAGTTGGCAGCGCACAGGATCCTGCAGGCTGTGGCGGTCCCAGGGCTGGAAATCGCTCCATGCCAATACCGGCAGATCGTAGAACGTACGATCGATACAGATCCAGGTACTGTGATCCAGCATCATGTCCATACCGCGCAGACCGGTCAGCGGCAGACGCAGCGGCAGCGTGGTCCGGCGCAGGCCGAGCCGGATGCTGTTGTAGAGCTGGGCGTCTATACGAGTGATTTCAGTATGCAGCGTGGGAATGTTGTCGATGCGAAGTTCCATGATGTCCTGCGGTGTTCGGGGCCGTGTTGCTTGTCCCGAGGTTAACGGCTGGGCAGCGTGCTTCTGAAGTGTCCACGGACAGCGACAGCAAATCGTCGGGTCGGCTTCGTTGCGAAACAAGCGGCTGTTTTTATTGCGGTATTTGTTCTTTCGCCGAGGCCGGCGCGGCGGCGGTGGCGAGCAGATCGGCGCCCACGGCGCGCTGCCGCCAGCCTTGCAGGACGCGGCTTGCGGAGCGGTTGCGGATGAAATCGATGAGGTCGTTGCGCGAGGCCAGCACGGTGGGGTCCAGACCGTAATTCGCCGC
Organism: uncultured Chromatiales bacterium; assembly: GCA_964388175.1. Classification (GTDB taxonomy): domain Bacteria; phylum Pseudomonadota; class Gammaproteobacteria; order SZUA-140; family SZUA-140; genus JAITWN01. Next base: position 40,587 of record CAYLYS010000001.1, read on the forward strand.
TGCTGTCTGCACCGTTGCCGACAGACGATCGAACAGGGCTTCTTCCTCGGCGCCGAGCGGTAGCGGGCGTCCACGCGCCGGCGCCAATTCCGCCGCCTGCAGGCCGCGGGCAATGGCCGCAAGCAATTCATCGCCGTGGCGAGCGACGCTCTGTTTACCGATGCCGCGCACTTGCTCCAGTTGCGCGGTATCGCCGGGTGCGCGGCAGGCGATCTCGATGAGGCATTCGTCGCGCACCAGCCAGCCGCGCGGTCTGTTGCGGCGCCGCGCGGTGTTTTCCCGCCAGGCGGCGAGCGCCTGCAGTACCGCGAGCTGGCGCCCCGTCATGCGCTGGGTGCCACGGATGCGCCGCCAGGTGTCCTCGGGCGTGTTGTCGTAGCGCGCCGGTTCGCAGGCGGCGGCGAAGTCTTCCGTCAGCCAGTCGAGCCTGCCCTGCGCCGCCAGCCGTTCGCGCAGCGCCATATACAGCGGGCCGAGGAACAAGACGTCGTCGGCGGCATAAGCGAGTTGACCGGCGCTGAGTGGACGCCGGCTCCAGTCGGTGCGCGTCTGATCCTTTTCCAGGTGTTCGCCGATCACGTCCTCGACCAGTCGTGCATAGCTCGACTGCGCCGGCAGGCCGAGCAGCGGCGCTGCGATCTGGGTGTCGAAAATCGGCGCCGGCAGTGTTCCGCGCAGATGAAAGAAAATCTCCATGTCCTGGTGACAGGCATGAAAGATCTTGGTTACGGCCGGGTCGTAGAGGATCTCGAGCAGGGGATCGAGCTCGGGCAAGGCGATCGGATCGACGCAAGCGACCATGGCGTCGGGGGTGCCGATCTGCAACAGGCACAGGCGCGGGTAATAGGTTTCCTCGCGCATGAACTCGGTATCGACCGTGAGCCAGGCTTGCCCGGCGAGGTCGCGGCACAGCCTGCGCAGCGTCTCGGCGTTGTCCACATAACGTATGTCCGCCTGCGCGCGCATGGCTTGGTCTGCAGCGGATGGTCTAGAACTGATGCGTTGCCGGCGGGTCGCCGGGCAGGCTTTGCATGTGCTGCTCGATACGACGCTGCCGTTTCTCTATTTCGGCGTGATCGATCGGCTGCGCCGATTGCGCCATGACGTCGGCGCGGGTCAGCACCTCGTACTCGGCGGGCACGCGCAGCAGCGCGGGATCGTGCTCGGCGTCGAGTTCGATGCGGGTGACGCGATGGATCACGCGCTGCTGCGCGTCCAGCGTGCGCATGGGGATGCCGAGGCGCGGATAGTGGTCATCGATCAGGTCTTCGACGGCCTCACACAAGCGTTCCGCTGCAGTGAGCTGGATCAGCACGCGCCGCTCCTCGTCGTGGGTGCTGGCGGACATCGTGCTGACGAAGCGACTGATCGCCGGTACTTCGAGCGCGGCGGGCGCGAGGTATTCATCGAAACAGTGCTGGCCGCCGACGGTGACGCGGTAGTGCACGGTGGCATAGCCGGCGATCGTCGGTCCGGCGCGACCGCGTTCGAAGCGGATCAGCGGCGGCGGTACCTGCGCGGTGTTCAATTCGCCGTGTTCCGAGCGCGTGGGCATGGGTGACTGCATGTCCATGGCATAGCGCCGGGTATCGTCGATCGCGAACGCCTGACGGCGCTCGAGATCGAGGAGGATGTGAATGTCGCTGCCGTTGCGGTCGATGCGCGCCATCTGATCGCTGATCAGGACGCGTGCCGGACGATCATCCGCGCCCAGGCTCTCGATCAGCACGTCGGCGCGAGCGGCCGCTGCGCCGAGGGCATGGACGATGAGGATGGCGACGAGCGGCAACGGGCGTGGATACATGGCGGCGGAGCGGGTTCGTTCAGGTGCGTTGAGCTTGCGGGATGCGCCGGGCCTACAAACGGTGCACTGCCATGCTCAGGTCGCCATCGCGATCGAGCTGCGCGGCACTGGTGATGACCGCCTGGCTTGCCCGTTCCGGTCTGAGCCAGGTTTCGCCGACCCGGCGCAGATCCTCCAGCGTGACTTCGAGCACGCGTGCCCGGTAGCGCTGGCGCTGGGCCGGCGTCCGTCCATACAGCGCATTGTGGAAAGCGCTCTTCGCTTCTCCGGCGGGTGAGCCCGGTTTGTCGATGTTGCCGATGATGCCGAGGATGGCCTCTTCGAGTTGACGCGCTTCGTGCCCGCCGCCGAGCAGCCAATCGATGGCGCGGTCGAAATCCGCCAGCGTTTCGCCGAGACGCGGATCGCGGTAGGAGTAGAAGCGGAAGGCGCCGATGTCGCCATCGTGGCCGGCGCCGCCGCCATAGGCGCCGCCCTGTTCGCGGATCGCGCGATGCAGGAAACCATTGCGCAGGAATGGCCCCAGTACTTCCAGTGCCGGTGCATCGGGGTGTTCGAGCGCTACGGTGGGATAGACGCGGGCGCAGAAATTGACCTGTGTGCTGGTGATCCAGAGCTGGCGCACCTGAGCCTGCACCGGCGCGTGGGAGAAGGCGCTGAAGTCCCGCGCCGGCGCGTTCGTCGTCCATGCGGCGCGCAGCTCCTCGCGCAGTTGGCCGCGCCGGTATTCCTCGCCGACGAGCAGAAACTGGCGCGGCGCCTGCAGGATGCGCTGGTGTATCTCGCGCAGATCCCCGGCGAAGGCGGTCAGCACGGCGGGGTCTTCCGCCCGGTCGTCGAGCGCCTTCAGCGCCTTGATGCCGTGCAGACCGCGCAGGCGATGGCTGATCGCGGCGACCGGGCTGATGCCGCTGCTCGCCGCCGCCATGGCCAGCGAGTGACCCTGCCCGGTGATGCTCTGCTCCATGCGGGCGCGCTCCTGCGCCAGCAGTTCGCGCAGCCGCGGCAGCTCGTCGAAGCGCGCCGTTTCCAGCGTGTCCTGCATCAGGCGTGAGAATCCTTCGTGCTGGTCGGCGAGCGCCTTGCCGGAGAGCACGAAATGCGCGCGGATGTCCTGCGCGTCGTCGATGCGGCCGCGCATGGAAGTGAAGGCGCTGATGCCGCCACTGAGCCGGTCCTGCCGGATCTGGGTGGCGAGATAATCCTGTCCGCCGCAACCGATTTCGGTCAGCGAACGCGTGTAATAGGGAAGACGGTCGAGCAAGGCGTCATCGAGTTGCGGCAGCTCGGCGATGAGCTGCTGGTACACCAGACCGTTGGTGCCCTGGGCATAGAAAGTCAGACGCTGGCCGCCGACATCCTCTTCATCCCCACTCGGGATCGGCGTTTCTTCGGGGATATCCGCCAGTCCGACCTTGGGCAGGATGTCGGGATCGTCATGGCGCTGCTGTCTTTCCTGCAGGCGGGCGGCACGTTCGACCAGTTCCTGCCGCTGTCGTTCGTCGAGCCCCGATCGGATCGCGGCCAGGCGCTCGGCTTCCGCCGCGGCACGCCGGCGGCTGAGCTCGGTGTCGGGTCGCATGGTCAGGCGCACGCGATGCGGATTGTCGAGCAGGAACTCGCGGATCAGCCGCGGCAGGAAGGCGGGATCCTGTACGTCGCTGCGCAGTTTTTCCAGCACCGGATCGAGGTTCAGCGTGGCCACGGGGTCGCCGCGGTGGATCGCGGCGGCCAGCGCACTGAGGATGAGCTGCAGGCCGTAGGGATAGCCGTCACCGCCGATTTCGCGGCGATGCAGTTCGAGCTGGTGCAGGGCCGCTTCGCTCAGCTCCTGCGGCACGCCTTCGCGCGCGACGCGTTCGAGCACTTTCAGCACCAGTTTTTCCACCGCTTCGGCATGTTCCGGGCTGCTGCCTTCGACGCCGCAGACGAAGACCATTTCCCGATTCGAATCCTCCAGCCCGCACAGCGGCGAGGGCGCCGAACCGAGCGCGCTGGTTTCCAGCGCGTGGCGCAGGGGCGACGCGCTGTTGTCGAGCAGGATGCCGGCGAGCAGATGTGCCCTGAGCAGATCCTCGATCTCGGTACTGCGGCCGAGCAGCCAGCCGAGCACGATATGGGTTTTGTCGTCGGTTTCTTCTTCTTCCAGCGCGTAGCTCGCCTCGGTGACGACCGGCGCCCGATAGCGCTGTTCGTCCTCGACGGCGATGGTTTCGTCCAGGCGGGCGAAGCGAACCAGGGCCTGTTCATGCATGCGCTGCTGATGGCGCGCCGCCGGCAGCGAACCGAAGGTCATGAACACCGCGTTGGACGGATGGTAATGGCTGCGGTAGAACGCGGTCAGTTCCTCGTAGCTGAGGTCGGGAATGCATTCCGGCTCGCCGCCGCTGTTGTAGTGATAGGTTGTGGTCGGGTACAGGTGCTCGCACAGCGTATGCCAGAGCGCACTGACCGGCGTGCTCATGGCGCCCTTCATTTCGTTGAAGACCACACCCTTGTATACCAGCGCGCTGGACGGATCGGACGGGTTCTCGAATTCGATGCGATGGCCTTCCTGGGCGAAGTCGAGTTCGTCGAGGCGGGCGAAGAAAGCCGCGTCGAGGTAGACATCCATCAGATTGTAGAAGTCTTTCTCGTTCTGGCTGGCGAACGGGTAGGCGGTCCAGTCGCTGCTGGTGAAAGCATTCATGAAGGTGTTCAGCGAGCGGCGGATCATCATGAAAAAGGGATCGCGCACCGGATAGCGCTCACTGCCGCACAGCGCCGTGTGCTCCAGGATATGGGCGACGCCGGTCGAGTCCATGGGAACGGTGCGAAAGGCGACCAGGAAGACGTTTTCCGGGTGGTCCGCGGCGAGATGATAGTGCAGCGCGCCGGTCTGGCGGTGGCGGTATTCCTCGACGCGCAGGTTGAGCGATGCGATGTGCTCGCTGCGGATCCAGTCGAAGCTGTCGTGGGGACGCGGTGCGCCGCTGTCGTTACTGCTGCCGGCGCCGGGCAGTGTGGTGCTGTCGCTACGTGCAGTACTCATGCCGCGTGGGTTCCGTTCCTGGAAGAGACAATGGAACCATTCTACGGTCTCGTGGCGTGCTTGGCCAATGCGGCCCTATCACGGCGCCCGTCACTGTGCCTGATCACGATGCCTGATCAGGCCGCCTGTCGGGGTGTCGGGCGCGGGGACGCATGCCGGTATCAGGCACTGAACAGGTTGATCGCTTCGAGATACTGCACCCGCGTTTGCTCGACGATATCGACCAGCAGTGTCTCATCGCCATCCAGGCCGGTCATCTCCCAGGCCTGTTCGTCGATGACCAGCCGTTCTGCCGGCGTGGCATAGAAAGCGCCATGCTCGCAGTGGTTTGCCATGGTATCGGCGATGTGCACGATGGCCGCTTCCAGCGCGGCCTGGCCGGCGGAAGACGGCGTGTGATGCCAGCGCGTCGCCTGGATGAGCTCCTGCGGCAGTTGCCAGCGGTCGAGCAGCAGGGCGCCGATATCGGCGTGGTTGAAGCCGAAGATGCGTGTTTCCTTGCGCGCCAGCGCGTTTTCGTCGCCCTGGGCGTCGAGCAGCAGGTCGCGGATGGTGTCCGGGGCGCGATGATAGACGATGAGGTTGCCGATGTCGTGCAGGACGCCGGCGACGAAGAGGCGCTCCGGGTGCAGCACCTTGCAGCGGCGTGCCAGTTCGCGCGCGATGATGCCGCAGCACACACCGTGGCGCCAGAAGGTGTCGATGTTGACGATGAAATTGGGGATGCGCGAAAAGGAGGTGATGGCGGCGACCGCGACCACCAGATTGTACAGTTCGCTGGTGCCGATCACGGTGACCGCGCGGGAAACGGTGTCGATTCGGCGCGGAAAGCCGTAGAAGGAGCTGTTGACGATACGCAGCAGGCGCGCGGTCAGGCTCGGATCACGCGTGATGACGTTGCCGAGGGACTGTGCCGAGGCGGCGTTGCTTTCCATCAGCTCGAAGATCTTGATGCAGACATCCGGCGGCGAGACCAGAGCGCCTGCGTCCCTGACCCAGGCTTCGGCGGTCTCCATGGCATTGATGGGGGCGTTGCCAGGGGCATTGGCAGGAGCGCCGGCGTCGGCAGGCGGTTGATGCTGGTTTTTTGTTTTTGTTCTCACAGGGCTGCTCCACGAGGCGGTCCATGATGGCGGTATGCCGATCCCTTTAATTAGCGGTCCGGCAGCCTGGTTTATTGAGGGGCGGATGGGCCGGATGGCCGCCGGGCGGGCGGAAACTGGTAGACTGCTTTCAGTTAATGTGGCCGGGAGCACGGATTCATGGCGCTGTGGGAACAGATTCTGCTGGGCGTGCTGGCGTTGCTGGTGCTGTTGTGGTTCCGCCCGGGCCTCAAGGCGGCGATGCAGAAAAGCCGGGACGCCGAGCAGAAGGACTGGCGCGGGGCGCTGCTGCCGGTGGGCATGGTGGTGCTTTTCGTGGTGTTGCTGATCGCGATGGTCCGCGGCTGACGCGGTGCCAGGGAGGGGGAAGGGAATGATTCTGAGAGGGACGCGCGGAAGGATCGTGCCCGCGCTGGTGCTGGCGCTCATCACTGCGCCGGCGTGGTCCGCCACCTACCGGCTGCCGGCGCCCGGCAATGACATCGTCGGCAAGATATCGGTGGTGAACGTCGCCGAGGGCGAGACGCTGATCGATATCGCGCGGGAGCACGGCCTGGGTTACCAGGAGCTGGTGGATGCCAACCGCCATCTCGATCCCTGGCTGCCGCCGACGGGCGCCAAAGTGCTGCTGCCCACCCGTTACGTGCTGCCGAGCGCTCCCCGCAGCGGGATCATCGTCAACATCGCCGAGATGCGGCTCTATTACTATCCGCCGCCGGTTGCGGATGAATCCGGAAATGAATCAGGCGTCGTGCTGACCTTCCCCATCGGCATCGGCGAAGAAGGTTATTCCACGCCGCTCGGTATCACCCGCATCATCGCCAAGGCCGAGGATCCGCCCTGGGTGGTGCCGGCTTCGATCCGCGCCGAGTATGAGCGGGCGGGGACGCCGCTGCCGGCCGTGGTGCCGCCGGGGCCGGACAATCCGCTCGGTCGCCATTCGCTGCGGCTCGGCTGGAGCAGCTATCTCATCCACGGCACCAACAAGGCCTTCGGTATCGGCATGCGAGTGAGCCACGGTTGCATACGCATGTATCCCGAGCACGTGGAGCGATTGTTCCGCATGGTGCCGGTATCGACGCCGGTGTGGATCATCGATCAGCCCAACAAGCTGGGGCGCGAGGACGGGCACCTCTATCTGGAGGCGCATACGCCGATCGTCCATGCCGGCGCGCCGCCCGCCGATTACGTTTCCACCGTCGTCGCGGCAGTGGAAGCGGTAACGGCGGCGGATGATCTGGACACCGTCCGCGCCACGGTGGGACGGATCGTGCAGCAGCAGTCGGGTCTGCCCGAGCCCGTGGCGATCGCGGTATCACCGCCGTTGCAGGCGGATGGCTGGGTGCTGCAGTTCGGCGCCTTCTCGAACAAGGCGAATGCCTCACGCCTGGCGGACGAATTCCTGGCGCTGGGCGCGTCCGTGTCGGTGCAGGCACACAGCAGCAAAGGTTACTGTCATGTGCTCGTCGGGCCGTACGCCGACCGGGATGCCGCGCGCGAGGCGCTGGCCGGATACGCAGATACGACCGGGCACCGGGGCGAGATTCTGCCGGCGGATCGCCCTGGTCTGCTCAGTGAGTGTGTATTGTGAGGGGAAAGACGGGGAGGCGTCCCGCAGTGATGCGGACGCCTCCCCGCGGCATCGACGGGCTTACTTTGCCTGCGAGCGCTGGAACATGCGCTCGGCTTTCTCTTCCGCGCGGGCTGCGGCTTCCTGCGCGGCGCGTGCATCCTGGGTCGCCTGCTGGGCGGCACGCTGTGCGTCCTGAGCAGCCTGGCTGGCGCGTGACGCTTCATTGCGCGCCTGCTGGGCGGCGGACAGCGCTTCCCTGGACGTGTTCAGCGCCTCGTCGGCGGTGGACTGAGCGGCAGCGGCTTCTTCCGAAACGCGATCCAGATCGGCCTGGCCGATGCTGGCGCATCCGCTGATCTGCAGGGCCAGCAGGGCTGCGGCGGCGATGGAAAGGGATCTGATCATGGCGTTTAACCTCCTTATCGTTCGTGTGAATGACGCCTGCGCATAAATTACCGGATCGAGCGGCCTTTGTCACTGTCAGTAAAAAGCGTCACCGCAGGCGATTTGACCTCGCGCCATGTGCATTGCAGAATTGGGCGCGCAACAGGACCTTACAGCGTGTGGAGCCGCTGGTGCGGGCGCGCGTCAGGGCGGCACGGCGATATTGGTGGGTGATGATGACGCGGAAAGTTTTACAGACTCCCTTACAGATCCTGTTCGCGCTGATGTGTCTGCTCGCCGCGCCGACGCTGTCGGCGCAGACGCCGGATATCTACGCGGAAGACTTCGATGATGAGGATATCCGGCTGATCGCCGATCCGCTCGAGCGTTACAACCGGGTGATGTTCGCCTTCAACGACCGTGTTTATTTCTATGTGCTCAAGCCGGTCGTGCGCACCTACCGCCACGTGCCGCGGCCGGTGCGGATATCGATCGGCAACTTCTTTTCCAATCTGCGCGCCCCGATCCGCATGGTCAATTCACTGCTTCAGCTGAAACTGGTCGATGCCGGCAACGAGCTGCTGCGCTTCGGCATCAATTCCACCGTCGGCCTGGGCGGCTTTTTCGATCCTGCGCAGCAGTATCTGGGCATTCGCATCAGCGACGAGGATCTGGGGCAGACGCTGGGGCATTACGGCGTCGGCCAGGGCTTTTACTTCGTGATGCCTTTCTTCGGCGGGACCACACTGCGCGACGGCCTGGCGGGTGCGGTCGATGCCTATTACCTCGACCCGGTGATCATCTACCCCGACGACAGCGCGGTTTCCGCCGGACTGATAGCCCTGAACATGGTCAACGGTTTTTCTCTCGACCGCGATACCTACGAGACCATCAAGCGCGAGGCGTTCGATCCCTATAGCTTCGTGCGCGATGCCTACGTGCAGCAGCGCCAGGCTAAGGTCGCGCGCTAGGGCGCAGCAGCAGATAGAAGGCGAGGGCGGCGAAGCCGGCGAAGGCGATCAGCGTCCAGCTCGGCATGCTCAGGCCGAGCATGCGCCAGCTCACTTCCGCGCATTCCCCCGAACCGCGCAGCACCAGCTCCAGCGTGCGCGCGAGGGGGAAATTCTCCAGCATGTAGTCGAGTCCCGGTCCGCAGGAGGGCACGCGGTCTTCGGGCAGATTCTCCAGCCACACATGACGTCCGGCGACCGCCGCACCGGCGGCTGCCGCCAGGATGAGCAGCCCGGCGTAGATGCGCTGTCCGAGCCGTCCGGGATTGTGCAGGGCGGCGACCAGAAAAACGATGCCCAGCACGATCACGGCGACGCGCTGCAGGACGCACAAAGGGCACGGTTCCAGCCCGTCCACATGCTGCAGGTAGAGCGCCGTGGCCATGAGCAGCACGCAGGCGAGGAAGCCGGCGAGAAACAGAGGGCGGGCGTGGGCGAGATGTCGGAGCGGGCCGTTCATGATCTGTCCTTTGATTCAGCACGAGACCGGGCGCAGGCGTCCGCGCCGTTCGCCGGCGCAGCGGGTGTCGAGCAATACCGGCAACTGGCGCCGCCGCCGCTCCGTCGCGGCGCGACGTTCCTGTTGCGTATCGACGCCGGCATCGATGCGGGGCGGGGCGGCGACGGGCTGCACCGCCTGCACCGGCGCGCCGCGCCCGGTGCGCGTTTGTCCGCCGCAGGCGCTGCTGCGGCCGATGATGTCGATGCTGAGGGGAAAATGGCTCATGTGGCGAGTATACCGCGGCCGGGTGCCGCGGCGATTACCAGTAATGCTCGGTGGTGATCTGTCCGGGCGATGAGCGCTTGTTCCTGCGCAGTCCGCGTGCTTCGAGCGCCTGGATGCTGTCTTTCACCATGCCGGGGTTGCCGCAGATCATGATCTGGGACTGTTCCGCGTTCAGCGTCAGTCCAGCGCGCGCTTCCAGCCGGCCATCGGTGATGGTGATCGGGATGCGGTCACGGATGGCGAAATCCGTGTCTTCGCGGCTGACGTAGGGGACATAGGTGAAATGTCCGGGGTGGGCGCTATGGAAACCCGCGATTTCATCGCGATAAGCCAATTCGGCCGTGGTGCGCGCGGCATGTGCCAGCACCACCTGATCGAAGCGGGTCCACAGTTCCGCTGTTTTCAGCAGCGATATGAATACGCCGATCGCGGTGCCGGTCGCCAGCAGCCACAGCTGCGGCGCGTCGGGTACCTCGGAGAGCGTGAAGTAGCCGGCGGCGCGCGCTTGTACCCAGATGCGGTCGCCGCTCTGCAGCGCCTGCAGGCGGTCGGTCAGCGGGCCCTGCGGGATGGCGATGAAATGAAATTCGAGCAGACGCTCATCGGGTGCGCTGACGAAGGAGTACGGTCGCGCTACACGCTCGCCGTCGATGTCCAGCCCGAGCTGCGTGAACTGGCCGGCACGGAACGGCTCCACCGGCGCGTCGATGCGCAGCGAGTAGAGCTTGTCCGTCCATTGCTTTTTGTCGACGACCCGTCCTTCAACCCATTGATTCATGTCGATCCGTGTGCGCAGGCGAAAAGCGGCGATTATACACCAGGGTAGCGCGCCGTGGCCGTCAGCGGCATTCCCCGATCGAGCCGGGCCGGCAGCGGCGGCGGTCGATCCATTGAGTGTTGTCGAGCGTGGCTTCGGCGAAATTGGCGCCGCTGATATCGGCGTTGACCAGGCGCGCCTGGGTCAGATCGGCGCCGCTGAAGTCGGTCGACAGCAGCGCCGTGTGTTCGAGATTGGCGGCACGCAGGGTCGCTCCCCGCAGCGAAGCGCGCTCCAGCACCGCTTCCCGCAGATCGGCGCCGCTCAGATCGGCGGACGAGAAGTCGGCGCCGTCGGCGCGCGCCTGACCGAGCTTGGCCTTCTCCAGCCGTGCGCGCGTCAGCTTGGCGCCGCTCATTTCCGCCTGATAGAAGGAGGTTTCGCGCAGTTCCGCTGCGGTGAAGTCGGCTCCGTTCAGGCGGGCGCGGTTGAACGTCGTGCCGTTCATGAGCGCGCCGGCAAGGTTGGCGCCGGTGAGGTCGGCGCCGAGCATGCGCGCATTGTCCACTTTCGCGTCCTGCAGGTTGGCGCCGGACAGATTGGCGAAATTGAGCTCCACGCCGGTCAGCAGCGCATTGCTGAGGTTGGCGTTTTCCAGATTGGTCCGGGTGAGGATCGCGCCGCGCAGATCGATGCCGCTGAGATCGATGCCGCGCTTGTCGCAATTGATCCAGATGACCCGCGGCGCCGGCTCATCGCTGCAGGCGGCCAGGGCGCTGACCGGGTAGAGGGTGGCCAATCCCAAGATAGGCGCCAGGACGGCAGTCGATCCCGCACGGAGCCTCATGTATTCTCCTGAAAAATCCGATGCAACATGCATGGGAGTGTAGCAAAGTTGGCGACTCTGGGTGGCGGGCGCTTTTTCGGCGCCGCTCGCATGGATCATAATGAAGGTCGCCGTTCGATAGCGCGCTTTTGGGGGGTGAATCATGAGCATGGAAATTCTGCGGGCGACCACCGCGCAGGACGCCGCCGGCGTCGCTGTGCAGCGCCTGCTGACGGAAGCGGGTGCGCAGTACGGACCGATCATCGGCTGGGATCAGTTCCACATCGCGCCGACGGCCGGTCTGCCCGAACAGCGCGACAGCGGTCAGGAGGTCGTGACCTATCTGCTCGCCGGCGCGCTGCGCCATGAGGATGATCGCGGCAATCGGGCGACGGTCTGTGCCGGTGGCGCGCAGCGTGTCAGCACCGGGCGCGGCCTGTCGCATGCGGCGGTTGCCCAGGGCGGCGTGCCGGCGCGAGGCATCCGCCTGCGCATCGGCCTGCCGGCGCGCATGAGCCGGACCGAGCCGGCCTTTCAGCAGGTGGACCCGGACCGTTTCCCGAGCCGGAGCATCAACGGTGGTCGCCTGGTCACGATCATCGGCGAAGGATCGCCGCTCGAACTCGCGGGCGATATGCGCTGTTACGATGTGCATCTGGATCCGGGCGTGAGCTGGCAAGACGTCGTGCCGGCCGGTTTTCGCGGCCTGGTTTACACGGTGAGCGGTTCCGCCGCGGTGGATGCCCGCGACATCGATCAGGGCGATGCCTGTTTCTTCGATGATCCCGGCCGTATCCGCATAGAGGCGCGGGAGGAATGTCGATTGCTGTACTGCACCGCCAGGCCCTACGGCCAGGAGCGCGGCGCGGCCTGACGCGCCCGCGGGGCCGCGAGCAGGCGTATCTTTACCTGCTCCGGGCCTACTCTGGATCTACTCTGCACCGGTCAGTCTGCTGAAGATCAGAAAGCCTGCTATGTAAGTGCCGGCCGCCGATCCGAGCGAAGCGCATACGAAGACCAGCAGCGTGCGCGATACGCGGTTGCGCCACCAGCCGCGCAGCTGCCGGGTATCCTGCCGCAGCCGGCTGAAATCGCCGACTTCCGGTTTGCGCAGCCAGGTCTCGACCAGGGCGGCAATCATGCCGGCTCCCACCACCGGGTTGAACGAGGTCAGCGGCGCGGCGGCGAATGCGCTGGCGATGGTGAGATAATGCCCGCCGGCGATGGTGGCGCCGAGCGCGGCGAGGCCGCCGTTGATCATGATCCAGTCGAACACCATCCGCATGCCGAGTTGCGGGTTGTGCAGAAAGCCGAGCGCGAAGCCGGCCAGGATCAGCACGATCACCACCCATGACAGGATGCGCGGCAGGCGGCTGGGCGGCGGAATTCGGTCCAGCTCGGCGAGACGGGCCGATTGCCCGGTTTCGGTGGTCAGTTCCTCCTGCAGGTATTGCTGCAGTCCGCGCAAGTGTCCGGCGCCGACGATCACCAGCACGTTACGGTAAGCGTTGGCGCCGATCTCGGCCGCCAGGCGCAGGGACATGTAACGGTCGCGCTCGTCTATCAGCGGCACGTAGAGTGCCTGCGCTTCCTCGGCAAACTGGGTGAAGATCGATTCGAGCATGTCGCCCTGCTTGAGGCGTTCGATCTCTTCCTCGCTGATGCTGCGTCTGCTGGTCACGCTGCCGAGCAGGCCGGCGATGAGGCTGATGCGTTGCCACCAGCGCACGCCGCGATAGATGCGCTTGAGGGTGATCGCGATCTCGCGGTCGATGAGCAGCACGGGCAGGTGGCGTGTCTGCGCGCCTTCGATGGCCGCGTGCATCTCCGCGCCCGGTGTGACGCCGAGCTGTTCCGCCATGCGCTGCTGATAGGCGCCGAGGGCCAGGCTGGCGGTGACCAGCGCGGCCTTTTTTTCCCTGAAAACCTGGAACAGATCCATCCGTGCGAGTGCATCGGGGTTGACGATGGCGTTGTAGCGGCTGGGGCAGAGTTCGACGGCGACGGCGTCATAGTCGCCGCCTGCCAGCAATTCCTTCACCTTGTTCGCGCTGGCGCGCGAGATGTGCGCGGTGCCGAGCAGAGTGAGGCGGTGAGCGCCATGTTCGACGACGAGCAAGGGCTCGGCATCGATGGTGGTGTCCGCGGGAGTGAGTATGGGGTTCATGGTCGGAATGGCGCCCGGATCGATTCTGATAGAGTACTCAAAAAACCCGCGGGGTGTTGGAGCAGCGCTTGCGGCCCGGAAGAGACCGGTAGATGTGGCGGGCGCGCAGCGCCGTCTCCGGCGCCCTGTTTCTGCAATTGTAAGTGAATGATTCGGCAAGAGGTAATGATACGGTGATGGAGAAGTTCGGTGTTCGCCGCCATGGCGCCGCGAACGTGTGGTGCGTGTTGCCGGTGCGCGGGGGCCGCGCATGAAAGTGTGGGGAAAGATACTGGGGGGCGTGTTCGGCTTCATGCTGGGCGGTCCGATCGGTGCGCTGATCGGTGTTGCCATCGGCCATGCGTTCGACCGGGGCTTGCACCGGGTTGCCGGCGCGATACCGCGTGCGCGCGCGCAGGGGGCGTTTTTCACCGCGGTTTTTTCCGTGCTCGGTCATCTGTCCAAGGCCGATGGCCGCGTCAATGAGAACGAGATCCGCATGGCCGAGGCGGTGATGGATCACATGGGTTTGCCGGCGCCGTTGCGCGAGCATGCCAAGGCGCTGTTCCGGCGCGGCAAGGAGCCCGGCTTTTCCCTCGATGCCGCGTTGGCGGATTTCGCGCGCGAGAGCCGGCACAGCCGTGAGTTGACGCGTATATTCCTGGAAATCCTGCTGCAATCGGCTTATGCCGACGGCGATATGCATGCCGCGGAAGCGCGCGTGCTGGAGCGGGTGCGCGAGCGTCTGAGTTTTCCGCGCGACGAGTTCGCGCGTCTGGACGCCATGATGCGCGCTGCCGCCGGCGGTGCGTCAGGGCGTGCGCAGAGCGGCGCGCGCGATATGGATCTGGCGCGCGCCTATCAGATACTGGGTTGCAATCCCGATGCCAGCGATGCCGAGATCAAGAAACAATACCGGCTTCTGCTGAGCCAGCATCATCCGGACAAGCTCGTCGCCAAGGGCTTGCCGGAAGAAATGATGAAGCTCGCCGCCGAGCGCACCGTGGAAATTCGCCAGGCGTATGAACGATTGCGCGCCGCGCGCGGTTTCTGAAGGGTGAAACGGGTGTGTCGCCGGGCGCGTTTGTGACGGCTTAATGGCGGATGTGGTATCATGCTGCGATTCGCGCCGCGATAGACTCACGTTGGGCATCACATTGGGGAGAGACGTATCGTAATGGCGATCTCAGCCGCCCGCAGGCCGGTCATGACCCTGTATTCAAAGGCCGACTGTCCGCTCAGTCATCGTGTCCGCATCGTACTCGCCGAGAAAGGCGTCGTTGCCGACATCATCAATGTCGATATCAATAACCCGCCTGAAGACCTGATCGATATCAATGCCTACAACTCGGTGCCGACGCTCGTCGACCGAGACCTCGTGCTCTACGACTCCATGGTCATCATGGAATACCTCGACGAACGTTTTCCCCACCCGCCGCTGATGCCGGTGGATCCGGTCTCACGCGCGCGTACCCGCATGATGCTGCATCGCATCGACAAGGACTGGTATGGCCTCGTCGCCGATCTCACCGGCACGGACAAGGCGCGCGCCGAGCAGGCGCGCAACATGCTGCGCAACGATTTCACCATGCTGTCGCCGATTCTCGCCAAGAAGCCTTATTTCATGAGCGATGAATTCGCGCTGATCGAATGCGCGATGGCTCCGATACTCTGGCGCCTGCCCTGCTTCGGTCTGGAGATGCCGACGCAGCTCAAGCCGTTGCTGCGCTATGCCGAGCGCGTCTTCGATCGCCCGTCGTTCCGCAGCAGCCTGTCGGCCGTGGAACAGGAGCTGGTCAGGTAGGAGGCGGCATGGAGCAGCACATCAGCATGACGTCGAGCCGTCCGTATATTCTGCGTGCCATCTACGACTGGATCGTCGACAATGGGCTGACGCCGTATATTCTGGTCAATGCCGAAGCGCCGGGTGCGCAGGTCCCCGAACGGCATGTCGAGCACGGCCGCATCGTGCTCAACATCGCGCCGCGCGCGGTCAGTGCCTGGCAGCAGGATCTGACCCGGATTTTCTTCAGCGCGCGCTTCGGCGGCGTCAGTCAGAACGTCAGTATTCCGATCGCTGCCGTGCTTGCCATCTACGCCAAGGAGAACGGCAAGGGCATGGTGTTCGAGAAGGAAGAGCACGGCAGTCCACCGCCGGCGTCGCCGCCTTCACCCCCGTCGCCGCCATCACCATCGTCCGAGGCGGGGAAAAAGCGCCGCCCGCACCTGCAGGTCATCAAGTAGGCGGCGGCAGCGTCTTGTCCGGATTGAGCAGCTGGTCGGGATCGAACTGCGCCTTGATGCGCCGCATCAGATCGAGACTGACCGGATCGATCTCGCGATCGACGTAATCGCGTTTCTCCAGCCCCACCCCATGCTCGCCGGACAGCGTGCCGCCGAGCGCGAGCACGAGATCGAACACGCGCGACAAACAGGGTAGCGCGCTTGCCATCTGCCGGTGGTCGTCCGGATCGACGAGCAGATTGACGTGAATATTGCCGTTGCCGGCATGGCCGAAGTTGACGATGGTGATCCCGCTGTCGTGCGACAGGCGCTCGAGACCGGTGATCAGTTCGGGAATGCGTGAAACCGGCACCACCACGTCCTCATTGATCTTCTTCGGCGCGATCTTGCGCAGCGCCGGCGACAGCGCCTTGCGTGTGGCCCACAGCGCCGCGGTTTCGCGCGCGTCGGCCGCCGCGACGAAGCTGATCAATCCGTCGAGCGTCGCCGCCGCACGCACGGCGGCGACGGCGGCATCCATCGCGCTGCGTGGCCCGTCGACTTCGATCATCAGCAGCGCGCCGGCCCCTGCCGGCAGCGCCGCCTCCGAGTAGTCGCGAATCATCTCGATCGCGCGCGCATCGATGAACTCGAGCCCGCACGGCGTCGCCGGCTGCGCCATGATGCGCGCGACGGCATGCGCCGCAGCGTGAATGGAATCATAGACCGCCTGCAGCGTGCGCTTTTCCTCGGGCAGCGGCGTCAGCTTGAGCGTCGCCTCGGTGATGATCGCCAGCGTGCCTTCCGATCCGATCAGCAGGCGCGTGAGGTCATAACCGACCACCCCTTTGCTGGTATTCACGCCGGTGCGGATCTCTTCGCCGGCGCCGGTCACGGCGCGCAGGCCGAGCACGTTTTCGCGCGGCGTGCCGTATTTCACCGCGCGCGGACCGGCGGAATTGTAGGCGAGGTTGCCGCCGATGCTGCAGAAGGCGGCGCTGGTCGGGTCGGGCGGCCAGAAGAAGCCATGCGCACCGACCGCATCCTGTACCGCCTGATTGCTGATGCCCGTTTCCACGGTGATCAGGCGGTCGGCGGGTTCGAGGCGCAGGATGCGCGTCATCCGTTCGGTCGACAGTACCAGGCCGCCGCGCGTGGGTACGGCGGCGCCGGTGGTGCCGGTGCCGCGACCGCGCGGCACGACGCAGATGCCGTGACGGCGGCACAGGCGCATGACGGCCAGCACTTCTTCATGATTTTCCGGAAAGGCGACCGCATCGGGCGGATGATGGCGGCGGCTGTTGTCGTAGCCGTAGGGCCAGCAGTCGGCGGGATCGCTGAGCAGCTTGCCGGGGCCGAGCGTTCGCGTCAGATCGGCGAGTGCGGCGGCAGCGATGCCGCTCAAGCGAGGTACTCGAAAACGAATACGATCAGTTTGACGCCTTCCACGCCCTGGACGATGGCGCCGATGCGGGCGGCGTCATCGCGCCGTACGCGTCCCATCAGATAGACCGTATCCCTTTCGGTGACGATCTTGAGATGAGCGGAAGGAAATCCGTTCTCTCCCGCCAGCGCGCTTTTGACCCGCGCCGTGATCATGGTGTCGCGGCTGCGTTGACCGAGCTGCGAAGGCGGAGCGATTGCCAGGTGGTCGTGAATGCGGCGGATCTGCTCGATGCCGCGCAAGTGAGCGAGAACGCGCTGGCGTGTCGCTTCGTCGGGTACCTGTCCGGTGAGCAGGACGACCTGGTGATAGCTGGTGACGGATACATTGACGTCGCGCGCCAGCGAGCGGTCGCCGTTGACGGCGCTGGCGATGCGTGACTCCAGTCGCTCGTCTTCGAGCACCACGCCGGGCGGGCGCTTGTCCTGCGTGATCGCGACGCCCGCCGCGGCGCCCGCCACCAGCAGCGGGGCGGCGCAGCCCTGCAGCAGGAGCGGCGTGGCCAACGCCAGGGTGATCAGTGCCAGGGTAACCGATGACGACGGTGTTCTGAACCTCACTTCGTTTTCTCCCGTATCGTGCCTGCGCACAAAGCTCAGCCGCTGAATGCGTCGCTGATCCATTCGATGTGCAGACCCTGCGGTGACGGCCGCACGGCGACGACGTCGAAGCGCATCGGCCGCTCGCGCTGCGCGGGGTGGGTCTGCAGATAATACTGCGCTGTCGTCAGCAGGCGGGCCTGTTTGCGCGCGGCGACGCTTTCCGCCGGACTGCCGTAGCGGTCGCTGCGGCGGTAGCGCACCTCGACGAACACCAGGCAGTCGCCGTCGCGCATGATCAGGTCGATTTCGCCGGCGCGGCAGTGGAAATTGCGTTCGATCACGCGCAAGCCGTGCGCGCTCAGGTGAGCGAGCGCGGCTTCTTCCGCGCGCCGACCGGCGTCCGGCGCCCGAGATTCAATTTCAGGCGATTCAATCATAGGCCCGGGCGACGCCGTTGCTGAAGCGCGCCCAGCGCAGCTGGCGGAAGACGTGATTATCGTCGCCGAGCTGCAGCGTGCCGGTATGGCCGTCGAAGCGTTCGTACGGGAACAGGCGCAGCGTGTTGAGCATGGGAATGATGTCGTAGGCGTCCGCCCCCAGCGCATAGAGGCGCAGATACTGTCCGGGTGCGTCGGGCCACAGCCGCTCGATGTCTTTGCGTACCGGATCGGTATCGCCGGCGAGAACCCAGGGTATGTCGCAGAAGATCACGCCATCGACGTCGCGGTCCGCCGCCGGATCGGAGCGGCCGTTATAGATGTGCGATGTGCTGTAGACCGGCAGTTCGCCGGCGTAGTGGAACTTCAGTTGCGGCCGCAGCAGGCGTGCCTGACGAGGGAAGGCGGCCATGAAGATGAAGTCGGCGTCCTGACGGCGATAGGGTTCGAACTGCAGGCTGCGCTGCAGCAGGCGCTCGAGCTCCGCGTGCCGCTGCGCGCTCTCGTCGAGGTCGAGCAGACGCTTGATCTGCTCCGAGTAGTCGTTGTTGTCCGCCGGGTAGGGCTGGGCTTCGAGCAGGGTGCCGCCGAGTTTTTCCCACTCCTGGCGGAACGCCTGCAGGACGCGAGTACCCCATTCGCCGTCGGGGATCAGCGCCAGGGCGCGGTTGTGGCCGTCGAGCCAGGCGCGGTGAGCCACCTGGCGCGCTTCGTCCTCCGGCGCCAGACCGAAT
This sequence comes from uncultured Chromatiales bacterium, assembly GCA_964388175.1. Classification (GTDB taxonomy): domain Bacteria; phylum Pseudomonadota; class Gammaproteobacteria; order SZUA-140; family SZUA-140; genus JAITWN01. The sequence goes on from CAYLYS010000001.1 coordinate 59,328, forward strand.
TGGTAGCGCTGGGTCTCGCCGGCGCGCGCCGTCTCGCTGTAATTGAGCAGCAGTGTCGGCACCGGCGCGCGTTCGGATGCGATCTGATTGACCGCGGGCCGGGTGAGCGGACCGACGACGAAATCGGCGCCGTCGCTGACCGCGGCGGCATAGGCGGCGCTGGCCGCCACGGCGTCGTTACCGGCTTCGTAAAAGCGGATGGACGGTTGATAGCTCTTGTTGTCGCGACGGAAGTGCGCGGCGAGAAAGCCGTCACGCAGGGCGCGGCCGGATTCTGCGACCGTTCCGCTCTGCGGCAACAGGACGGCGATGTTCACGGGGCGCGCCACCGCTTCGCGCTGGCGCGCGAGTACGAGCGCGATGATCTCTTCCGATGCCGGATGCGCCGGATAGCGGGCGCGCCACTGGTCGAGCATGGTGTCGATCGCGATCCCGCTCTGGGCGGCGCGCGCGATCAGGGCCAGCTCACGCCAGCCGGTGAACGCCGACGCCGGCTCCGCGCCGCTCCTGAGCAGGTTTTCCGGCAGCGAATTCAGCGCCTGCCAGATGCTCTGCTGATTGGCGATGATGAATTCGCGCGCGGTGAGATCGGGTTCGCGCAGCACGAGCTCGCGCGCCGTGCTCAGCAGATCGCCGCTGCGCCGGTAGGCATGCGCGCGCAGCTCGCGCGCTTCGGCGCGCAGCGCTGCGGGCAGCGCATCCAGCGGGAACTGCAGTTCCTTGAGTGCCTGTGCCGGCTTGTTCTGCGCCAATGCGATGCGCGCGGCGAGCATGTGCGCGCGTGCCGTTTGCGTGCTGCCGAGCTGGCGCGGATCGATTTCGGCCAGAATCTGCTGCGCCGGCGCAATGTGATTGCCGCGCAGCAGTGCATCGGCGGCTTCCAGCAGATAGCCGGCGCGTTTCAGCGCCGAGGCGCCTTCGGCGAGCGCCAGATAGCGCTGCGCCGCTTCATCGTGGTTGCCGCGCGCGTTGGCGCGCTCGGCCTGCGCCAGCAGTTCCGTTTCCGGCGCCGGCGCGCTGCGCTCGGTCGGGACGCCGGCGCAGCCGCCGAGCGCGAGTGCTATGATCAGCGCGGCGTGGCGCCAGCGGGCCGGGGCGGGGGACGAGCGCAATCCAAGTATCCAAATGGGCATTAGGGGTGCCAATCGATGTCGATCACTGAACCAGGCGTATTGTACATCGTTGCCACGCCCATCGGTCATCTGGGCGACATCGGCGCGCGCGCACTGCAGGTGCTGGCGCAGGTCGATCTCATCGCCGCCGAGGATACGCGTCACAGCGCGCGCCTGCTGCGCCATCACGGTATCACCACGCCCTGCGTCGCCCTGCACGAGCATAACGAGCGCGCACAGGTGCCGAAACTGCTCGAACGGCTGCGTGAGGGCGCCTCGCTGGCGCTGATCAGCGACGCCGGCACACCGCTCGTCAGCGATCCGGGTTTTCATCTCGTGCGTGCCGCCCAGGACGCCGGCCTGCGTGCATCGCCCGTCCCCGGCCCATCGGCGGCGATCGCGGCGCTTTCCGTGTCGGGACTGGCGGTGGACCGCTTCGCCTTCGAGGGCTTCCTTCCCGCCAAGACGGTAGCGCGCGCGCGTCGGTTGGAAGCGCTCGCGTGCGAGCCGCGTACGCTCATTTTCTACGAAGCGCCGCACCGTATCGTCGCCACGCTGCAGGCGATGGCGGCGGCTTTCGGCGCCGGGCGCGAAGCATGCTGCGCGCGCGAAATATCGAAAATTCACGAAACCGTGCGCCGGCTGCCGCTGGCGGAACTGGCGGCCTGGGTGGAAGCGGACCGCGAGCAGCAACTCGGCGAGATCGTCATCGTGGTGCAGGGTGCGCCGGAAACCGCCGGCGACGAAGCCGAGGCACGCCGTACGCTGGCGATATTGCAGCAGGTGCTGCCGCTCGGACAGGCGGCCGCGGTGGCGGCGCAGCTGACCGGCGTGGCGAAGAACACGCTGTACGCCTGGGGCGTCGAGCGGGCGGGGGTAGGGGAGTGATTCCGTCTGGTGACCGCTGTCCTGCGGTCGCCAGCGCTCCAGTTTGCTTGTAAATGGTTGCCGCGACCTATATCTTGCTCGCGGGAGTCGGCCGGACAGTCGCTCGCGGTTTTGCCGCGGGAGGAAAGTCCGGGCTCCACAGGGCAGGGTGCCAGGTAATGCCTGGGCGGCGCGAGCCGACGGAAAGTGCAACAGAAAATATACCGCCCGCCGTTCGCGGCGGGTAAGGGTGAAATGGTGCGGTAAGAGCGCACCGCGCTGGCGGTAACGTCAGTGGCAGTGCAAACCCCACCCGGAGCAAGACCAAATAGGGGAACGATGGCGCGGCCCGCGCCGTTCCCGGGTAGGTCGCTCGAGGCGCGCGGCGACGCGCGTCCCAGATGAATGACTGTTCTCGACAGAACCCGGCTTACAGGCCGGCTCCCTCTCTGTCACTTGGCGGTCGCGCCGGATTTTCAGGCGCGGCCGTTCAATTGCGCGATGGCGATGCGCACCGCCTTGCGCACCTCCGGATCGCCGTCCTTTTCAGCTTCGTGCAATGCCGGCAGCGCTTCGGGTCGGCCCAGTTCACCGAGTGCCAGTGCCGCTTCCTTGCGCAGATTGCTGATCTCGTGAGCGAGCAGCGCGCTCAGCGCCGCGGCGGCGGGAGCGAAGCGCAGCCTGCCCAGCGCGCGCGCCGCCTGCAGCCGGACCTGCCAGTAGCTGTCCGCGAGCGCCTGCATCAGTGCCCTGCCGCCCTCGTCGTGGCGCAGTTTGCCCAGGGTGTTGGCCGCTTCCTCGCGCACCTGCCAGGCCGGGTCCTGCAGCGCGCGCTGCAGCGCGGGCAGCACACCGCCATCGCGCGCCAGACCGAGCGCGCCGGCGGCGGCGCGGCGGACGTCGACGTCATCGTCGCTGTCGAGCAGCCGTGCCAGGAACGGCAGCGCCGGCTCATGTTTCAGCCAGCCCAGCACGCCGATCGCTTCACGGCGCACGCCGGCGTCCTCGTCGCGCAGGGCGGCCAGCGCCGCGCCGGCGCTTTCCGGCAGGCGCAGTTCGCGCAGTGCGCGCAGTGCATGGCGGCGCACACCGGCATCGTCGTGCGCTACCCAGGGCAGGATGACGTGCCCGGCGCCGCCGCTCTTGAGCTGGGCCAGGCTTTGCGCCGCCGCTTCGCGCACGATCGGGCTGCCGTCGGTCAGTGCTTCGCACAGCGCCGTGACCGCCGCGGTTTCCTCCCATCCTTCGAGCACGCGCGCCGCTTCGCTGCGCACCGTGTCGTCGCTGTCGCGGCGCAGTGCATATATCAAGGCGGGCAGGGTTTCCGGCTCTTCGAGGTCGGCGAGGTCGAGCACGGCGATGCGGCGCACGCCGGCGTCGGCGTCGCGCAGGCGCTGCTCCAGCCTGAGTATTTCGGGATCCTTGCTGGCGGATGAGTGCATTGCCGTGTTCTCTGCTGCTGGGTGAGGTGCGCGGCGCTGGTGCGCCGGGTCTGCTGTTGTTCCAGTTATTGCTTTAATCATTGCGCTAGTTATTGTTCAGGCCGAGCGGCGACAGGCGGGCCAGCTCCGGTCCGTGCTCGTGGCGGAGCAGTTCCAGGCAATAGCGCTTGAGCCGGGAGAATTCCGCCGTGGTGACGACCTCCTCCGCGCGCGGGCGTGGGAAGCGCACGGCGATATCGTCGATGATGCGGCCGGGGCGCGGGCTCATCATCAGGACACGGTCGGCCAGGAACAGCGCTTCGTCGATGTCGTGGGTGACGAAGACGACGGTGGTGCGGATGCGCGTCCAGATGTCCAGCAGCAGCTGCTGCATGTCCATGCGCGTCTGCGCGTCGAGCGCACCGAACGGCTCGTCCATCAGCAGCAGGTGCGGGCGATTGACCAGCACGCGGGCGATCTCCACGCGCTGCTGCATGCCGCCGGAGAGCTGACTGGGCCAGCGTTGCTCGAAGCCCTGCAGTCCGACCAGCTTGATGATTTCGAGCGCCTGCCGGTGCCGTTCGTCTTTCTTCAGGCCGCGCATCTTCAGGCCGAAGGCGACGTTGTCGATGACGCGCGCCCACGGGAACAGGGTGTGGTGCTGGAACACCATGCCGCGCTCGGGCGAGGGGCCCGATACGGGCGCGTTGTCCACGCGCATCTGCCCGGCGCTCGGCGCGAGATGCCCGGCCAGCGCGCCGAGCAGCGTGGACTTGCCGCAGCCCGACGGTCCGAGGATGCAGACGAACTCGCCCGGAGAGACGTGGATGCTGAGGTCGCGCACCGCTTCGAAGCGGTCTTTTTCCTTACCGAGGTGGATCGACAGATGATCGATGGCGATATTGCCGGCGAGCCGTTCGGGTGCGTTCATCAGAAACTCTTCCTCAGGTAGTACCAGGGTATGAGCAGATTGCCGAGGTGCCTGACCAGCAGGCTGCTGCCCATGCCGAGCAGGCCGATCAGCAGCATGCCGACGACGATGTCGGCGTAGTTCTGGATGACGTAGCTCTCCCAGGTGTAATAGCCGATGCCCCACTGTCCGGAGATCATTTCCGCCGTCACCAGGCAGAACCACGAAGTGCCCATGCCGATGGTCAGGCCGGTGATGATGCTGGGCGCGGCGCCGGGCAGGATGACGCCGCGCAGAATGGCGCTCGGGCTGGCGCCGAGACTGCGCGCCGAAGCGATCAGGCGCTTGTCCACCGCTTCCACGCCGTGGATGGTGCTGAGCAGGATGGGGAAGAGCGCGCCGGTGAAGGTGATGAAGATCATCGACAGTTCCGAGGACGGGAACATCAGGATCGCCAGCGGAATCCACGCCACCGCCGGAATGGGGCGCAACACTTCGAGCGGCGGCAGCAGCACCGCGCCGACGCGGCGCGAGCGGCCGATGAGCAGGCCGAGACCGATGCCGAGCAGGGCGGCGGTGAAATAACCGCTGAAAACCCGGCTCAGGCTGCTGCCCACATGGGGCAGCAGCTTGCTGGAGTTGAACAGGTGCCAGGCGGCGTCGGCGACATCGGCGGGTGGCGGTACATGTGTGAACTCCACGAAGCCGAGATTCAGTTTCTGCGTCGACGCAATCTGCCAGAACAGCAGACATCCCAGCAGCGAAGCTGCCGGGATGATGATGCGATACGCCTTGCTGCTGAATGATCCGGCGGCCATGGCTTGTTTCCTAGCGGCTGGCGGCGACGAAGTCGCGCACCTGTCCGCCGTGCTCGCGCGCATGGCCCTCGGCCTGGTCCTTGAGCAGGAAGGCGCTCAACTGGCCTTTGCCGTCGTCGACGAACCAGGCCTGGCTGGCGAGCAGCTTGATGCCGCTGTCGCGCGCCTGGGCGTAGACCGCGCGGATGCCCTTGCCTTCCTGCTCCAGTTCGGCGAGTGCCTTGAATGCCGCTTCGGGGGAGGCGTAGTGGCGCACGGCCGGTTCGTCCTTGACCCAGATCTGCGCCAGGCGGGTGAAGTCGGTGATGGCTTGTCCGCTGACCGCGTCCTTGGCGACCAGCGGCACCGGCGCATAGTTCTTCAGCGCGGCGTCGTAGTCCTTGTCGCTCTGCTTGAACGCTTCACGGATGTACTGGTCGGTGATGAAGGCGTTGACGTCGAGGTCGCGGCTGGTGCGCTTGAGGCTCTTCAGCGTGTCGAGGGCGGTCTGCGTGGCCTGGCGGAACTCGGGCTTCCAGGTCAGATCGCGCGTCTGCAGACCGAGCGGGCCGTGGAACAGGTAATTGACCTCCGCCTCGATGCCGGTGATCTTTTCGATCAGCTCGCTGTACTTCTCCGGCTCGGCCGCCAGCAACTGATCGGCCTCGATGGTGGCGCGCAGATAGGCGACGACGATCTCGGGATACTTCTCCGCGTAATCGGCGTTCACCAGGCCGCCGTGGAAGGTCGGCGCGTTGGTCTGCGAGCCATCGAAGATCTTGCGCGCGAAGCCGCGGTTGGGGAACAGATCGGCGAAGGGCACGAAGTTGGCGTGCGCGTCGATGCGATTGCTCTTCAACGCCGAACCGGCGATCTCGGGCGCCTGCGAGATGATGCGCACGTCCTTTTCCGGATCCCAGCCCTGGTCGCGGATGGCGCGCAGCAGCACGCCGTGGGCGGTGGAGGCGAAGGGCACGGAGATGGTCTTGCCCTTCAGTTCGCTGAGCGACTGCACCGGCGATGCCGCGGGCACGACGATGCCGTTGCCGCTGCCCTTGATGCTGCCCGACAGCACGCTGATGAACAGGCTGCGCTTGTCGGCGTCGAGATGCGCGACGGCGTTGAAGGTGGCGGGGAAATCCGCCATGGCGCCGAAATCGAGCTTGCCGGCCACCATCTCATTGGTGAGCGGCGCGCCGCTGGTGAAGTTGCGCCACTGGATATCGTACTTGACGTCCTTGTACTTGCCGTCGCGCGGCAGGTATTTTTCCAGCAGATTGAGCTCGCGCACGATCAGGCCGCCGGCGGCGCAGTTGATGGTGGTGTCCTGGGTGCCGATGGCGACGCGGATGGTTTCGGCCGCCTGGGCGGTGAGGCCGCCGAAGGCGAGCAGCAGAATGGCAGACAGTTTGATGCGTGTTTTCATGTGACATTCCTTGGTCTGGTCATTTGATTCGTCTCGTTGTTGCCCCGGCACGCCGAGGCGGGTAAAAAATCCATCGGCGAAGCGTCGCCGTCAGCGCAGCAGATAAGGGATTTCCACCTTCACCGCACCGGTGGGGCAGTCCGCCTCGCACGGCATGCAGTACCAGCATTCGTCGAACTGCATGTAGGCCTTGTTCGTCGCCGGATCGATCGCCAGCAGATCCATCGGACAGACGTCGACGCAGACAGTACAGCCCTTGTCGGCGATGCATTTGTCCTCATCCACGGTGACGGGCGCGGTGCTGCGGAAGAAAACATCTCTGGCTTGCTGTGTCATGAGATTCGCTCCGTGCGTGGTTTCATGCGTTGGCCGCTTTCAGGCGCAGATGGCTATAAGCGTCCTGCTCCTGCGCGCTGAGCGGTATCAGATAAGGTTCGACCGGCCGCTTGAAGCTGACCATGGCGCCACGTTCGTCCTTTTTCAGATGGCAGTGGCAGAACCATTCCGCGTCGTCGCGCTGCGGATGGTCGACGCGGTAGTGGTAGAGGCCCCAGCGGCTTTCCTGGCGGAACAGCGAGGCGCGCGCGGCCATCTCGGCGCAGTCGAGGATCATGGTCACTTCCATCGCCCGCATCAGCTCGTGCGGATGGCCGGCCTTCATCTGCGCGATGTCGCTGGCGACGTCGGCGAAGCGCTGCAGGCCGATCTCCATCTTGCGGGTGACCTTGGGCGGCTGCAGGTAGTCGTTGACGAAGCGGCGCAGCTTGTATTCGACCTGCGCCGGCGGCAGGCCCTGTTCGCGCAGCAGCGGCGCATAGACGCGCCGCTTCTCGTTCTCCACCTGTGCGGTATCCACCGCCGACAGCGCTTTGCCGGCGACGTATTGCGCGGCGTTTTCACCGGCGAACCAGCCGTAGGTAAAGGCGCCGAGCATGTAGTTGTGCGGTACCGCGGCCATGTCGCCGGCGGCGTAGAGGCCCGGCACCGAAGTTTCCGCGCGTTCGTTGACCCAGACGCCCGAGGCGCTGTGTCCGGAGCAGAAGCCGATTTCGGAAATGTGCATTTCCACCATCTGCCGGCGGTAATCGGTGCCGCGGTTGGCGTGGAACTGGCCGCGGCTGGGGCGTTCGTTGCTGTGCAGGATGTGTTCTATGGTCTGGATGGTTTCTTCCGCCAGATGATCGAGCTTGAGGAACACCGGGCCGTTGCCGCCCTGCAGCTCCTGGTAGCACTCCCACATCATCTGCCCGCTC
>CAYLYS010000001.1:67123-114567 GCA_964388175.1 uncultured Chromatiales bacterium
GTCCTTGATCAGCGGGTTGATCTGGAAGCATTCGAGATTGGCCAGCTCCGCACCGGCGTGATAGGCCATGGCATAGCCGTCACCGGCGTTGGTCGGATTCTCATAGGTGCCCATGAGATAGCCGGAGGCGGGCAGGCCGAGACGGCCGGCGGCGCCGCAGCACAGGATCACCGCCTTGGCGCGCACGACGTGGAACTCCGCCGTGCGGCAGTCGAAGCCGAGCACGCCGCAGACCGCGCCGTCGGCGCCGGTGAGCAAGCGGGTGCTGACGATGCGGTTGCTGATGGCGATGCGTGCGCGCTTGAGCTGGCGGTAGAGCACCTTCTTGATGTCGTGCCCTTGCGGCATGGGCAGCACGTAGGAGCCCATGTGGTGCACTTTCTTCACCGCATAGTCGCCGGTCTCGTCTTTCTCGAAGCGTACGCCCCAGCGATCGAGCTGCTCGATGGTGGTGAAGCTGTGGCGGGCGTAGGCGTACACCGTCGCCTGGTTGACGATGCCGTCGTTGGCGATGGTGATTTCCTTGGTGTACTGCTCCGGCGTGGCGTGGCCGGGGATGACGGCGTTGTTGAGGCCGTCCATGCCCATGCTGATGGCGCCGGAGCGCTTCACGTGCGCTTTTTCCAGCAGCAGGATGCGCAGCTCGGGATTGCGTTCCTTGGCCTTGATCGCTGCCATCGGACCGGCGGTGCCGCCGCCGACCACGACGATGTCGTATTCGTGTTCGATGGTGTTCATCGCGGCAGCGTTCATGATTTGTGCGTCCGTGATTTGCGCGTCAGGCGGCGGGCCCGGTGGCGATCGATGCGCAGGCGGTACTGGAAGGCGTCGCCGCGGTAGTAAAGGTATTCGAAGTCGAGCGGCGTACCGTCGGCAGCGTGCGTCAGGCGCTCGATGCGCATGATGGGCGCGCCTTCCTCGATTTTCAGTGCGGTGGTCAGGTGGTTTTCCGCCAGCACCGCGTCGATGGCGAGATCGGCGTGTCCGAGCGGCGTGCCGCAGTCATTCTCGATGATCAGAAAGATGTCGCGCGTGACGAGATCGGCTTTTTCCAGCTTCTCGCCCAGCCAGCGCGGTACATAGGTGATTTCCAGTGATACCGGTTCACGGTTCACCAGCCGCACGCGCTTGATTTCCGCGACCTCGCTGCCGGCGGCGAGCCGCAGACGCTGCGCGATCTGTGCGTCGGCGGTGGTGAAACGGAAACTGAGCAGGCGGTTGATGACTTCATGGCCGAGCTGCGACAGCGACTCGGCGAGACCCTGCAGTGTGCTGACGTTCTGGAACGCCTTGGGGCGGGAGACGAAGGTGCCCTTGCCGTGGATCTTGAAGATCAGGCCCTCACGCTGCAGGTCGCTGAGTGCCTGGCGCACCGTGATTCGGCTGACCTTGAAGTAGACGCCGAGTTCGTTCTCCGAGGGCATGCGGCTCAGCGGCGGATAGCTGCCGTCGAGGATGCGGTTGCGCAGCACTGTCCTGAGCTGGTTGTGCAGGGGAATCGGCGAGACCGCCTGCAGTTTCGATGTGCCTGACATGGATGCGCTGCCCTGGGTTCCTTGGTCGAACTTGTCATAACAAGCAGGGGGCAGTTTAGCGACGCCGTTTCGGGCATAGAAATATTAAAAATTCATATGCTTATGAGTATTTTTCCGATTGTCGCCCCGATGCTTTGCGTGCTTGGGCGGGCTATGTCACGGCGCGCCGGCAGGTATGGCCGGGACGGGCGGCATGGAGGACATGAGTCGCTCGGTCGCCGCTTTCTCGCCGCGCTTGAGGGCGTTTTTCCGTCAGGATTGGGCCGGAATTAGGCTGGAATTGGGCTGGGATTGGGCCGGAATTGAACCGGGATTGGAGCGGGAATTGAGCCAGGATTGATAAATGACCGCACATAAATTCAGCAAGTCGATGATTTGAATCTTTTACTTCGCATTGTCGCCGGACGGCGACTCGTCCCACCTGGCCATGCTTCAGCTAAGTTACTGTGGAACAAAGAGGAAAATGTGTTGCGACACACCCAATCCGTCCTTGACAGAGGGGTTGGGCGGCATCATAGTGTCACGAAGTGGGGAAAAGTGGATGATTGTGGGATCCTAGTGGGTCCAGAGAGAGCGGAGGAATCGCCTCGTGTTTCGCGGCGCCAACACCTTGAGCCTCGACGCCAAGGGCCGGATGACCATTCCGACCCGGTATCGGGAGCTGTTGCAGAATGCCTGCCAGGGCAGGGTGGTGCTCACCCGCGATCACCGCTCGCTGTGCCTGCTGCTCTATCCGCAGCCGACCTGGGAAACCATCGAGCGCCAGCTGTCCGAACTGCCGAACCTGGATGAGTCCGCTCGCGAACTGCAGCGCCGCCTGATCGGTTTCGCCACCGACTGCGACATGGACGGGCACGGCCGCCTCCTCCTGCCGCCCACCCTGCGCGAATTCGCCAGGCTGGACAAGCGGGTGATGCTGATCGGCCAGGTGAACAAGTTCGAGCTGTGGGATGAGCAGGCGTGGATCGAGCACTGCAATGCCCCTCTTGCCGATCCGCGGGCGGATTCGCGGATCTCCGAATATCTCAGCACGCTTTCATTATGAGGCCATGGCCGACGAAGCCTTCTCGCATCGACCGGTCATGCTGTCCGAGGCGGTCGATGCACTAGCCATCATCGCGAGCGGAACGTACATGGACCTGACCTACGGCCGTGGCGGACACGCCTCGCGCATCGCCGCAGGTCTGGGAGCGGATGGACGTCTGTTCGTGATGGACCGGGATCCGGCGGCGCTCGCCGATGCCCGGCAGCGTTTCGGCGCCGATGCGCGTGTCCATATTCGCGGCGGATCGTTTGCCGAACTCGGCGCGGCAGCGACGGCCTGGGGAATCTCCGGGCAGGTGAACGGCGTGCTCATCGATCTCGGCGTATCTTCCGCGCAGATCGACGATCCGGGCAGGGGTTTCAGTTTCAGACAGGACGGACCACTGGATATGCGTATGGATCCCGAATCGGGGCAGAGCGCGGCTGACTGGCTGGCGGCAGCGCCGGAGGCGGAGATCGCGCGCGTGCTGCACGAGTACGGGGAGGAGCGTCACTCGCGTCGCATCGCGCGCGCGATCGCGGCCGCACGCCGCGAACGGCCCCTGCGTACGACGCTGGAGCTGCAAGCGGTGGTGGCGCGCGCCAATCCCGCCTGGGAGCCCGGCAAGGATCCGGCGACGCGGGCGTTTCAGGCGATCCGCATCCATATCAACGGTGAACTGCAGGCGCTCGCTTCGTGCCTGGACGCCATGAACGATGTGCTCGCGCCCGGCGGCCGACTGGCGGTGATCAGTTTCCATTCGCTGGAAGACCGCATGGTCAAGCGGCACATCCGTCGCCAGTCGCGCGGCGACGAACTGCCGCCCGGCCTGCCGGTGCCGGACAGCGCGCGCCATCCGCGCCTGCGTCCGGTCGGTGCGGCCGTTCATCCGACGGCGGCCGAGGTGGCGGAGAATCCGCGTGCGCGCAGCGCGGTGCTGCGGGTGGCGGAGCGGCTGCAATGAAGGCGCGCGGGCAGCGCCTGTCGGCCGTGCTGGCGCTGGGGATCCTGTTGTCCGCGCTGGCCGTGGTTTATGCCAAGCATCAGAGCCGCCAGCTCTTCGTCGAGCTGGAGGCACTCAAGTCCGAGCGGGACGATTTGAACATCGATTGGAACAGACTCATGCTCGAGCAGGCTACGTGGGCGGCGCCGACACGTATCGAAATGATCGCGCGCGATCGCCTGCAGATGACGCTGCCGCCTTCCGAAAAGATCGTGATCATCGGGCCATGAACAGAACTAGCGGGAACAAAAATAGCGCGAACCGAAACGGCGGCGGCAGGGATGGCGGCATGGTGCATCCGATGCGGCTCGGCCTGGTGCTCGGCCTGCTCGCCCTCGGCGTGGGCGCGCTCGGCTGGCGCGCGCTCGATCTGCAGGTGATGAATCGCGGCTTTCTGCAGAATCAGGGCGATGCCCGGCATCTGCGCGCCCTCGCCATCCCCGCCCACCGCGGCATGATCACCGACCGCAACGGCGAGCCGCTGGCGATCAGTACGCCGGTCGATTCGGTGTGGGCCAGTCCGCGCGAAATGGGCGGCAGCGAAGAGCGCTGGCCGGAACTGGCGCGCGCGCTGGACATTCCCGCCGCCGAACTCGCCGCTCGTCTTCGGCAGCACTCCGACCGCGCTTTCCTCTATCTGCGCCGGCACATCGATCCGGATCTCGCCGAACGCGTGACCGCGCTCGGTATCCCGGGCGTTTTCCTGCAGCGCGAATACCGTCGCTACTATCCTGAAGGCGAGGTCACGGCGCACATCGTCGGCATCACCGATGTCGACGACGTCGGGCGCGAAGGCGTCGAACTCGCCTATGAGAAATGGCTGCGCGGCGCGGCGGGCTCGAAGTGGGTGCTGCGCGATCGTTTCGGCCGCGTGGTGGAGAACGTGGCGGCAATCAAGGATGCGGCGCCCGGGCACGATCTCGCGCTCAGCATCGACCGGCGCCTGCAGTACCTCGCCTATCGCGAACTGAAGAGCGCGGTGCAGACGCATCGCGCCGCATCGGGCTCGGCGGTGATCCTCGATGTGCACACCGGCGAAGTGCTGGCGATGGTCAATCAGCCGTCCTACAACCCCAATAACCGTGGCAGCATACGTCCCGGCGCGCTGCGCAACCGTTCGGTGACCGACGTGTTCGAGCCGGGTTCCACGGTCAAGCCGTTCACGGTTGCCGCCGCGCTCGAAGCCGGTCTGTACCGGCCCGAGTCGCGCATCGATACCGCGCCGGGCCGTTATCGCGTCGGCCGCAGCATGGTCCGCGATGCGTCCAACTACGGCTCCATCGACCTTACCACCATCATCCAGAAATCGAGCAACGTCGGCGCGAGCAAGATCGCGCTCGCCTTGCCCCCGCAGCGTTTGTGGCAGACCTTCACCGCGGTCGGTTTCGGCGCCGACAGCGCCAGCGGCTTCCCCGGCGAGGCCGTCGGGGCGCTTGGCCATTTCAGCCGCTGGCGCGAAGTCGAGCGCGCCACGCTCTCCTTCGGTTACGGCCTGTCCGTTACGCCGCTGCAACTGGCGCTGGCTTACACCGTGTTCGGCGACGAGGGTCGGCTGAAGCCGGCTTCCTTCGTGCCGCTGGAGCAGCCCTTGCATCGCACGCAGGCGCTCAGCCCGCGCACGGCGCGCGAAGTGCTCGCCATGATGGAATCCGTCGTTTCCGAGCAGGGTACCGGCCTGCTCGCCGGCGTATCCGGCTATCGCGTCGCCGGCAAGACCGGCACGGTGCAGATGGCCGGCGCGGAAGGCTATTCCTCGGAGAACTATGTGTCGATGTTCGCCGGCGTGGCGCCGGCGAGCGATCCGCGCCTGGCGATGGTCGTGGTCATCACCCGTCCCCAGGGCGAGGAATACTACGGCGGACGCGTCGCCGCGCCGGTTTTCTCGCGTGTCATGAACGGCGGGCTGCGTCTGCTCGGCATCGTGCCCGACGGCGTGCATGGACGGCAGTGGTATGCGGACGCAGCGATACCGCAGGCCGACGGCATGGCGCCGGTGAGTGTCCGCGTATCCTCCGACGGCGAGGACGCCGGTGGCGGGGTGATGTGATGGCGACACAGACCGCCGATTCAGCCACTCCGCAGCGCCTTGCCGCGCTGCTGCACGGGTTTGCCCCGGTTATGCCGGATGCCGACCGGGAAATCACCGGGCTGGCGCTGGACAGCCGGCAGGTGAAGCGCGGCGATCTGTTTTTCGCCTGTGCCGGCGGCCGCGTGCATGGCATGCGCTTCATCGACGAGGTGGTGCGTGCCGGCGCCGCGGCGGTCGTCTACGACGCAGAGTCCGCAGTCACGCCGCCGGGAGCAAAATCGGACGTACCGCTGATCGCGGTACAGCGCCTTGCCGATCAGCTCGGTCCGATCGCGGCGCGTTTCCATCGCCAGCCTTCGCGCGATCTGGCGGTGATCGGCATCACCGGCACCAACGGCAAGACCTCGTGCTGCCATTATCTGGCGCAGGCCTTCAGCGCCGACGGCACGCCCTGCGGCGTGCTCGGTACGCTCGGCTACGGCGTCTATGGTGCGCTGCGCCCGGGTTCGTATACCACGCCCGATGCCTTGACCCTGCAGCAGGAGCTTGCCCGCCTGCGCGACGCCGGCGTCGGTCGTGTGGTCATGGAGGTTTCTTCGCACGCCTTGGTCGAAGGACGTACGCTGGGCGTGGATTTCGCCGCCGCGGTGTTCACCAACCTCAGTCACGATCATCTCGATTACCACGGTGATCTGGACAGCTACGGACGCGCCAAGCGCCAGCTCTTCACCGTGCCGGGGCTGCGCTTCGCCGTCATCAACCGCAGCGATTCGTTCGGCCGCAAACTGATCGACGATTTCGGCGCGCAACTGGCGTGCACCAGCTTCGCGCTCGGCGAGGCGGCGGACGTGAGCGGCAAAATCGTCGCTTCCTCTACCGCCGGGATGACGCTTGCGATTCGGTCGCGCTGGGGCGAGGGTACGCTGCAGGTCGGTCTGCTCGGTCGCTTCAATGCCGAGAATCTGCTGGCGGTGCTCGCCGTGCTGCTGCTCATGGACGTTCCGTTCGACGAGGCGATGCGCCGTGCCGGCGCGCTGCGTCCGGTGCCGGGCCGCATGGAGCGTTTCGGCGGCGGCCCCGGTCAGGCGCTGGCGATCGTCGATTATGCGCATACGCCCGATGCGCTGTCGCAGGTGCTGAGCACTTTGCGCGCGCACTGCGCCGGACGGCTGATCTGCGTATTCGGCTGCGGCGGTGAACGCGATCGCGGCAAACGGCCGCTGATGGGCGCGGTCGCGGCGCGTCATGCCGATCACATCATTCTGACCAATGACAACCCGCGCGGCGAGGAGCCGGGCGCGATCATTGCCGAAATCCTCGCCGGCATACCGTCGATGGCGGGTGTCGACGTCGTTCCCGATCGCGGTGAGGCGATCCGCGCCGCGCTGGCGATGGCGAGCGCGGGGGATATCGTGCTCGTCGCCGGCAAGGGTCACGAAGACTATCAGCAGATCGGCGAGCAGCGTCTGCCCTTCAGCGATCGTGCCGTGGTCGGCGCGGCGATGGGAGTGCGTTCATGGCAATGACGCCCATCCCGGTCGGTGTGGCGCTGGAGGGCGGTGCCAGTCTCGCCGAGCTCGCCCAGGCGACCGATGGTGTGCTCAGCGGGCCGGATCTGCGCTTCACCACCGTCAGTACCGATACGCGCGGCCTGCGCGCCGGCGATCTCTTCGTTGCCTTGCGCGGACCGCATTTCGACGCGCATGCCTTTATCGCCGAAGCCGAGGCGAGAGGCGCCCGCGCGGCGCTGGTCGATCAGCCGATGCCGGACTGCGGTCTGCCGGTCGTGCGGGTTGCCGATACCCGCATCGCGCTCGGCCGTTTCGCTTCCTGGTGGCGCGGTCGTTTCCAGTTGCCGGTGGCCGGCATTACCGGCAGCAACGGCAAGACCACGGTGAAGGAGATGCTGGCGCGTATTCTTTCGGCCTGGGGCGAAGGCGTGGTGACGCAGGCCAATTTCAACAACGAGATCGGCGTGCCGCTCACGCTGCTCGGCCTGCGCAGCCGCCACCGCTTCGGCGTGATCGAAATGGGCGCGCGCAGTCCGGGCGACATCGCCTATCTGAGCGGTGTGGTGCGGCCCGATGTGGCCGTGGTCACCAATGCCGCTCCCGCTCATCTCGCCGGCTTCGGCGACATCGCCGGCGTGGCGCGCGCCAAGGGCGAGATCTTCACCGGGCTGGGCGAGCAGGGCGTGGCGGTGGTGAACGAAGACGATCCGCGCGCTGGCCTGTGGCGCGTCATGGCCGCCGACCGCCGCATCATCGGCTTCGGCATCCGTCACCCGGCCGACGTCAGCGCCGAGGAGCTGGCCGCGAACGATGCGCCCGGCTGCTCTTTCGATCTGTGCATGCCCGATGGCCGCGCCCGCGTCGCGCTGCGTATTCCGGGTCGCCACAACATCATGAACGCGCTCGCCGCCGCCGCCGTTGCGCACGGCATGGGGGCGACGCTGGAACAGATCGTGCGCGGTCTGGAGTCGATGGCCGGCGTCGCGCATCGTTTGCAGATGCGCCGCGGCGCCGGCGGTGTGCGCATCATCGACGATACCTACAATGCCAACCCGGGTTCGGTGAAGGCGGCGCTGGAAGTGCTGGCGGTCTGCGGCGAGGGCGGCGAGAAAGTGCTGGTGCTGGGCGACATGGCCGAACTCGGCAACGCCGCCCAGGCGCTGCACGAGCAGATCGGCCGGCAGGCGCGCACGATCGGTGTCAGTCGCCTCTATGCGCTCGGTGAGCTCGCCCGCGTCGCCGCCGGTGTCTTCGGCGCCGGCGCGCAGCACTACGATAGTCATGAGGCGCTGATCCGGGCCGTGCAGGACGATCTGCGCATGCATGCCGCTGCCGGCAGCGTGACGCTGCTGGTGAAAGGCTCGCGCAGCATGCGCATGGAGCACGTCGTCGATGCACTGCTCGCCACGGCGGGCGCAGCGCCCGCCGGTGGCGGGCCGCGCGTGGGCGGCCCGGCGGCTTCCGGCTGGTTGCAGGGACGGGAGGTCTGAACGTGCTGCTCTATCTCGCCGAATACCTCGCCCAGTACCATACCGGTTTTCGCGTATTCAACTACCTGACGCTGCGCGCGATTCTGGGCGTGCTGACCGCGCTGGTGATTTCCTTCATCATCGGCCCGGCGATGATCCGCAAGCTGAGCTATCACCAGATCGGACAGGTGGTGCGCAGTGACGGACCGAGCACCCATCTCAGCAAGGCGGGCACGCCGACCATGGGCGGCGCGATGATCCTGGTCGGTATCGCCGCCGGCACGCTGCTGTGGGCGGATCTGTCGAACAGCCATGTCTGGGTGGTCATGCTGGTGACGCTGTTGTTCGGCGCCATCGGCTGGGTCGACGACTACCGCAAGATCAGCCTCGGCAATTCCAAGGGCCTTTCCGCGCGCTCCAAGCTGCTGTGGCAGATGATCGTCGCGCTGGCGGCGACGCTGTATCTGTACATGAGCGCGCAGTTGCCGATCGAAACGCAGTTCATCGTGCCGTTCTTCAAGAACGTGGTCATCGATCTCGGCTGGTGGTATGTCCCGCTCGTCTGCCTGCTGATCGTGGGCTTCAGCAACGCGGTCAATCTGACCGATGGTCTCGATGGCCTCGCCATCCTGCCCGCGGTCATGGTGGCCGGCGCCCTCGCGGTGATCGCGTATGCGACCGGACACGTCAACTTTTCCGGCTATCTCGGTATTCCCTACGTGCCCGGCGCCGGCGAGATGGTCGTATTCTGCGGCGCCATCGTCGGCGCCGGCCTCGGCTTTCTCTGGTTCAACACGCATCCGGCCCAGGTTTTCATGGGTGACATCGGCGCCCTGGCGCTGGGCGCGGCGCTGGCGACGCTGGCGGTGCTGGTGCGGCAGGAAATCGTGCTGATCATCATGGGCGGTGTATTCATCGTGGAGATGCTGTCGGTCATCATCCAGGTCGCTTCCTACAAGCTGACCGGACGCCGCATCTTCCGCATGGCGCCGCTGCATCATCATTTCGAACTCAAGGGCTGGCCCGAGCCGCGCGTGATCGTTCGTTTCTGGATCATCACCGTGATTCTGGTCCTGATCGGCCTGGCCAGTCTCAAGATCCGATGAGCGGTTACGGAGGCAGCGCCCTCGGCATCATGCAAGCGACCACGACGACAGACGACGAACTGCGCGCGCGCCTCGGCTTTCACGGCCGGACGCTGGTGGTTGGCCTCGGGCAGACCGGGCTGTCCTGCGCGCGCTTTCTGCACCGGCTCGGTCTGGAAGTGGCAGTCACCGACGACCGCGACGTGCCGCCCGGGCTGCACAGTGCGCGCACGGAACTGCCCGATGTGGCGCTGTACCTCGGTGGGTTTTCGACCGAGGCGCTGGCGCGCTGCGAACGCGTCGTCGTCAGTCCCGGGGTGGCGCTGAGCAACGACTACATGCGCCAGGCCAGCGCCCTCGGTCTCGATATCATCGGCGACATCGAACTGTTCGCGCGCTGCGTCGATGCCCCGGTGCTGGCGGTGACCGGATCGAACGGCAAGAGCACGGTGACCGCGCTGCTTGGTGAGATGGCGCGCGCTTCGCATTGGCAGGCGCGTGTCGGCGGCAACATCGGCACACCGGCGCTCGATCTGCTCGGCGGTACGGTGCCTGATCCGCGTGTGCCCGACCTCTATGTGCTGGAGCTGTCCAGCTTCCAGCTCGAAACGACCCGCAGCCTGGCTGCGCTCGCCGCTGCCGTGCTCAACGTGAGCGCGGATCATCTCGATCGTTACCGGGACATGGACGAATACCTGGCGGCGAAGCTGCGCATCTGGCAGGGCGGCGGCGTGGCCGTGCTCAACCGTGACGATCCGCTGCTGCGGATGTCGGCGCCCGAGCCTGAGCGCGTGATCAGCTTCGGTGCCGATGAGCCGCCCGACAATATGAGTTTCGGTCTGCGCCGGGACGGCGGGCGGATCTGGCTCGCGCGCGGGCAGGAGCTGCTGCTCGCGGCCGACGAGATCGGCATCCGCGGCCGTCACAATCTGCTCAATGCGCTGGCCGCGCTGGCGCTCGGCTCCGCCGCCGGTCTGCCGCAGGAAGGCATGACCGCGGCGCTGCGCGATTTCCGCGGCCTGCCGCATCGCACGCAATGGATCGGCGAGCGTGACGGGGTGGTCTGGTACAACGATTCCAAGGGGACCAACGTCGGCGCCACGCTGGCGGCGGTGGACGGCCTCGACGGGCCGCTGGTGCTGATCGCCGGCGGGCTGGGCAAGGATCAGGATTTCTCGCCGCTGCGCCCCGTGCTGAGCGCCAAGGCGCGCGCGGTGGTGCTGATTGGCCTCGACGCCGACCGCATCGAAGCGGCGCTCGCCGGCGCCGTTCCGGTCGCGCGCGCGCAGGACATGGCGGCTGCCGTGGCCTGCGCCGCGCGGCTGGCGCGGCCGGGCGATGCCGTGCTGTTGTCGCCGGCCTGCGCCAGTTTCGACATGTTCGCCGGCTATGAGGATCGTGGCGCGCGGTTCATCGCCGCTTTCGAGGAGCTGGCGCCATGAGGCAATGGCTGTCGCTGGCGTGGTTGGGCAATGGACGGGGCCGCGCTCCGTTTGCCGGCGGTTTCATCGTCGACAGCGCGCTGCTGTGGACGATGCTGCTGCTGCTCGGCAGCGGCCTGGTGATGATGGCATCGGCTTCGCTCGCCGTCGCCGAGCGCGGTTTGGGTCAGCCTTATTACTATTTCACCCGCCAGGCGATCTTCGTCGGCGCCGGTCTGTTCGTCGCTTTCGTGACCACGCGCATACCGCTGGCGGTATTCGAGCGCTACGGCGCGGCATTGCTGCTGGCCGCGCTCGCCCTGCTGGTGATCGTGCTGTTGCCCGGCATCGGCAAGGAGGTCAACGGCAGCATGCGCTGGCTCTCATTCGGTTTCTTCAACGTTCAGCCGTCCGAGTTCGCCAAGCTGTGCACGGTGATTTTCCTCGCCGGTTATCTGGTGCGACGCGAAGAGGAACTGCGCCGGGCTTCCTTCGGCTGTCTCAAGCCCATGCTGCTGCTGGCGCTGATCTGCGCGCTGCTGCTGGCCGAGCCGGATTTCGGCACCGCGGCGGTGCTGACCGCGACCGCCATGGGCATGCTGTTTCTGGGCGGCGCGCGGTTATGGCAGTTCGGCGCGTTGCTGGTATTCATCGTCGTCGCGCTGGCCGGGCTGGCGATTTCCTCTCCCTACCGCCTGGCGCGGATCACGGCATTCCTCGATCCCTGGGCCGACCCCTTCGCCAGCGGGTTTCAGCTGACGCAGGCGCTGATCGCCTTCGGCCGCGGCGAATGGTTCGGCGTCGGTCTCGGCAGTTCGATCCAGAAGCTGTTTTACCTGCCCGAGGCGCATACCGATTTCATCTTCGCGGTGATCGCCGAAGAGCTCGGCCTGATGGGCTCGCTCGCCGCCATCGGCCTGTTCGTGTTCCTGGTGATCAAGGCGTTCCGGATCGGGCGCCGCGCCGAGCATGCGGACAAGCCCTTCGCCGCCTATCTCGCCTATGGGCTCGGTATCTGGCTGGGCCTGCAGGCCTTCATCAATATCGGCGTCAACATGGGGTTGCTGCCCACCAAGGGTTTGACACTGCCGCTGGTGAGCTACGGCGGCAGCAGCCTGCTCGTTTCCTGCGTCGCCGTGGGTTTGCTGCTGCGCATCAACCATGAGACGCGCATGACGCTGGTGCGCCGTCTCGGCAAGGAGAGCCCATGGTGACGCGGGTGATGATCATGGCGGGCGGTACCGGCGGCCATGTTTTCCCGGCGCTTGCCGTTGCCGAGCGCTTGCGCGCCGACGGCGCCGAAGTGCTGTGGCTGGGCACGCGCGCCGGGCTGGAGGCGGGTGTCGTGCCGCGCGCCGGCTTCGAATTCGCCAGCGTGCGCATCGGCGGCTTGCGCGGCAAGGGGCTGCTGGGCTGGCTGCTGTTGCCGCTGCGCATGGGGGTGGCGATGGCGCAGTCGCTGGCGGTCATCATGCGCTTCCGGCCCATGGTGGTGCTCGGCATGGGCGGTTTCGTCACCGGCCCCGGCGGCCTGACCACCTGGCTGCTGCACAAGCCGCTGCTCGTGCACGAGCAGAACGCCGTCGCCGGCATGACCAACCGCTGGCTGGCGCGGGTGGCGACGCGCACGCTGGTCGCATTCCCGGATGCCTTGCCACGAGCGCTGCTGACCGGCAATCCCGTGCGCGCCGCGATCGAGATGCTGCCGCCGCCGGATGAGCGCCTGGCCGCGCGCAGCGGGCGTCTGCGTCTGCTGGTGCTCGGCGGCAGCCTGGGTGCACGCACGCTCAATGAAACCTTGCCGCAGGTGTTGGCCGCGCTGCCGGCGTCACAGCGGCCGGCGGTCTGGCATCAGACCGGGCGCGAGCGTGACCAAGCGGTGCGCGAGCAGTACGCGGCTCATGCCTGCGAGGCGCGGGTGGCGCCCTTCATCGAAGACATGGCCGAGGCCTATGCCTGGGCGGACGTGGTCGTGTGCCGTGCCGGCGCACTCACCATCGCCGAGCTGACCGCGGCCGGTCTCGGCGCGATTCTCGTGCCGTATCCGCACGCGGTGGATGATCATCAGACGCACAACGGCGAATATCTGGTCGCCGCCGGTGCGGCGCTGCTGCTCGCCGAAGGCGCGCAGCTCAAGGATGCGCTGACGCGGCGGCTGGGCGAATTCTGCGCCGAGGGCGGCAGAGCGCGTCTGCTCGCCATGGCGCTCGCCGCGCGCACGCTCGCCCGGCCCGGCGCGGCGAATGCGGTGGCGCGCTGCTGCGAGGAGGTGGCGCATGCCTGAGACGGCGCCGGCGCATATCACCCGGCATGCCACCGGCGCTTTGCGCATGGGCCGCATCCGCCGCATCCGCCTGGTCGGCATCGGCGGCGCCGGCATGAGCGGCATCGCTGAAGTGCTGCACAACCTCGGCTACGAGGTTTCCGGCTCGGACATGGCCGAGAACGCGGCGATCCGGCGGCTGCGCGGGCTGGGCGTGCGCATCGCCATCGGCCATGACGCCGAGGCGGTTCGTGACTGTGATGTGCTGGTGCGTTCGACGGCCATCGCCGACGACAACGCGGAAGTGCACGCCGCGCAGGCGCTGCGCATCCCCATCGTGCCGCGCGCCGAGATGCTGGCCGAACTCATGCGCTTTCGCTTCGGTATCGCGGTCGCGGGCACGCACGGCAAGACGACCGTGACCAGCCTGATCGCGAGCCTGCTCGCCGAGGGCGGTCTCGATCCGACTTTCGTCATCGGCGGTCGGCTGAACAGTACCGGCACCAATGCCGCGCTGGGCCGAGGTCATTATCTCGTTGCCGAGGCGGATGAAAGCGATGCCTCTTTTCTGCTGTTGCAGCCCATGCTGGCCGTGGTCACCAATATCGATGCCGACCACATGTCGACCTATCACGGCGATTTCGCCGAACTGCGCCAGGCCTTCATCGACTTTTTGCATCACCTGCCGTTCTACGGCCTGGCGGTGGTGTGTGTCGATGATCCGGTGATCCGCGGCCTGTTGCCGGAGATCTCGCGCCCGCTGCTGACCTACGGTTTCTCGGCCGATGCCGATTATCGCGCCGATGAACTGCGCCAGAGCGGCGCCAGCACGCGCTTTGTGCTGCAGACGCCGGATGCGCCGCCGTTCGAAGTCGCGCTGAATCTGGCCGGTCGCCACAATGTGCTCAATGCGCTCGCGGCGGCGGCGGTGGCGCGCGAGCTCGGTGTCGATAGCGACGCCATCCTGCGCGGGCTCGCCGGCTTTCAGGGCATCGGCCGGCGTTTCCAGAGTTACGGCGACATCCCCGTCGCTGGCGGCAGCGTGCTGATGATCGACGATTACGGCCATCATCCGCGCGAGGTCCAGGCCGTGCTGCAGGCGCTGCGCGACGGCTGGCCGGAGCGCCGCATCGTGCTCGTGTTCCAGCCGCATCGCTATACGCGCACGCGCGATCTGTTCGAGGATTTCAGCGCCGTGCTGTCGACGGTGGACGAGCTGCTGATGCTCGAGGTCTATGCCGCCGGCGAGGAAGCGCTGCCCGCCGCCGATGCGCGGGCGCTGTGCCGCGCCATCCGCGCCCGCGGCCGGGTCGAGCCGGTATTCGTCGAGAACCATGCCGAGATCCTGCCGGCGCTGCGCGGCGTGCTGCGCGCGAACGATATGCTGCTGACCATGGGCGCCGGTGATATCGGCGCGCTGGCCGGCCAGCTTGCCGCCGGTTTGCGCGGAGGCCGGGCATGATGGCGCTGGAAGAGGACAAGCGCGTGCGCGGTGGGAGCGGACTGCGTGGTCGCCTGCAGACCGGCGTGAGCCTGGCGCGCCATACCTCCTGGCGCGTGGGTGGGCCGGCCGAGCGCTGTTTCGAGCCGGCGGACATCGACGATCTGGCGGTCTATCTGCGCGGTCTCCCCGCCGGCGAGCCCCTACTGTGGCTGGGGCTCGGCAGCAATCTGCTGGTCCGTGACGGCGGCGTGCGCGGCAGCGTCATTCTCACCGCGGCCGGATTGGGCGGAATCTCGCATCTCAGCGACACCGTGCTGCGCATCGAAGCCGGTGTGCCCTGTGCCAAGGCGGCGCGTTTCAGCGCCGATGCCGCGCTCGCGGGTGCGGAGTTCCTCACCGGCATTCCCGGCACCATGGGCGGCGCGCTGGCGATGAACGCCGGCGCCTTCGGCGGTGAGACCTGGCGCGTGGTCGCCGCGGTGGAAACCATCGACCGGCGCGGCGAGATCAGGGTGCGCACGCCGGCGGATTACCGCGTTGCCTATCGCAGCGTGCAGGGTCCGCCGGACGAGTGGTTCGTCGCGGCGCATCTGGCGCTGCAGCCGGGCGATGCGGCAGCGGCCAAGGCGCGCATCAAGGAATGCCTGCGCCTGCGCGGCGAGAGCCAGCCCACCGGCGTGGCGAGTTGCGGTTCGGTGTTCCGCAATCCGCCCGGCGATTACGCCGGACGACTGATCGAGCGCTGCGGCCTGAAAGGTCATTGCATCGGTGGCGCCTGCGTTTCCGCCAAGCATGCCAATTTCATTCTCAATGCCGGCGCCGCGAGCGCCGCCGACATCGAGGATCTGATCCTGCACGTGCAGGCCGTCGTCGAGCGTGAGTGTGGTGTGCGGCTGCAGCCCGAGGTCCACATCGTCGGCGAGCGCGCCCGGAGGATGGCATGAGCGGCGGCATGAGCGGGCGCACGGTGCGGGATGCCCGCGATTTCGGCCGCGTCGCCGTGCTGATGGGCGGCTGGTCGGCCGAGCGCGAGGTTTCGCTGCGCAGCGGCGCCGCCGTATTGCAGGCGCTGAAGCAAGGGGGTGTCGATGCGCACGGCGTGGATCTGGTGCGCGCCAATGTTCCCGATCTGCTGCGCGGCGGCTTCGATCGCGCGTTCATCGCGCTGCATGGCCGCGGCGGCGAGGACGGTGTCATCCAGGGTTTGCTCGAGGCGCTGGGCATTCCCTACACCGGCAGCGGCGTGCTCGGCTGCGCGCTCGCCATGGACAAATTACGCAGCAAGCGACTGTGGGCCGGCGCGGGCCTGCCGACGCCGCCCTGTGTCGTGCTCGCCGGGGAAGCGGATTGCGCGCGCGCACTCGATGAAATCGGCCTGCCCATGATCGTCAAGCCGGCCAATGAAGGTTCCAGCATCGGCATGAGCAAGGTGACGCGCGCGGAAGAATTGCCGGCGGCGCTGGAGCTGGCGCGGCGCTACGATCGCGAGGTCTTTGCGGAGCGCTGGATCGATGGTCCCGAATACACCGCGGGCGTCCTCGGTGCGGACATGCTGCCGCTGATCCGGCTGGAAACGCCACGCGTTTTCTATGATTACACCGCCAAATATCACGCCGACGATACGCGTTACCACTGCCCGGCCGGCTTGTCCGCCGAGGCCGAGCCGGCGCTGCGCTTGCTGGCACAGCGCGCCTTCGCGGCGCTCGGCTGCAGCGGCTGGGGGCGGATCGATCTGCTGTGCGATCGCGACGGCGCGCCGTGGCTGATCGAGGCGAATACCGTGCCCGGCATGACCGACCACAGTCTGGTGCCGATGGCGGCGCGCGCCGCGGGTATCGGCATGGACGAACTGGTGTGGCGCATTCTCGAAGGCAGTTTCCTGCCGCGGCCGGATGCGCAGGAGGGCGCCGATGGGCAAAGTTAAGCGTAAGCGGCAGGGGGTTCGCCGTGTCGACCGTGAGCTCGCGCGCCAGCGGCTGCGGCGCTGGGCCGGCTTCGGCTTCGGCGGCGCGGCGCTGACGCTGCTGGTCTCGGCTTTCGTCAGCGGGCTGGTGCCGCTGCCCTTGCCCGAGCGCGAGTTTCCCATCCACACGCTCAAGGTGGAGAGCACCTTCGAGCGCGTGAGCCGGGAAGAAGTGGCGGCGCTGGTCGCGCCGCATGCGGCGCGCGGCTTCTTCGATGCCGATGTGGCGGCGATACGGAGCGAGTTGCAGGCGCTGCCCTGGGTGCGCTCGGCTTCCGTGCGGCGGGTGTGGCCGGACGCGCTGCAGGTGACGCTGCTGGAAGAGCGCGCGGTGGCGCGCTGGGCCGCGGGCGGTCTGGTCAATGCGAGCGGCGAGCTGTTTCATCCGCCGCTCGAACCGTCGGACGGCGCGGCGGAGCTGCCGCTGCTGGCGGGTCCGGCGCGCAGCACGGTGCAGGTGACGGATTACTACCTCGCTCTGCAGCGGCAGCTGTCTCCGCTCGGGCTGCACGTCGAGCGCCTCGCCATGGATGCGCGCCGCGCCTGGGAGCTGACGCTGGACAACGGCATCCGGCTGACGCTGGGAAACAAGGACGCCGAGCGCCAGATGCAGCGCTTCGTGCGCTTTTATCCGCAGGTGATGGCGGCGCGGGCAACGGATATCGCGCAGATCGATCTGCGCTACAGCAATGGTTTTGCGGTGAGATGGCGGACGCCGGCTGCGCAGGCGTCCGCTACCAAGAACTTGGGAGATGCGGTGTAAATGGCAAGGAAAGACGGAAAGGATCTGATCGTCGGTCTGGATATCGGTACGTCCAAGGTCGTCGCCATCGTCTGCGAGGTGACCGATCAGGATACCGTCGAGATCATCGGCATCGGGTCGCATCCTTCGCGCGGGCTCAAGAAGGGCGTGGTGGTGAACATCGAATCCACCGTGCAGTCGATCCAGCGCGCTGTCGAAGAAGCGGAGCTGATGGCGGGCTGCGAGATCCACTCGGTGTATGCCGGTATCGCCGGCAGTCACATCCGCAGCATCAATTCGCATGGCATCGTCGCCATCCGCGACGAGGAAGTGACCGCCGGCGACGTCGAGCGCGTGATCGATGCGGCGCGCGCGGTCGCCATTCCCGCCGATCAGAAGATGCTCCACATCCTGCCGCAGGAATTCATCATCGACAACCAGGAAGGGATCATGGAGCCGATCGGCATGTCGGGCGTACGCCTGGAGGCCAAGGTTCACATCGTCACCGGCGCGGTGAGCGCGGCGCAGAACATCGTCAAGTGCGTGCGCCGCTGCGGCCTGGAAGTCGACGACATCATCCTCGAGCAGCTTGCTTCCAGCTATTCCGTCCTCAGTGAGGATGAAAAGGGTCTGGGCGTGTGTCTGGTCGACATCGGCGGCGGCACCACCGATATCGCCGTGTTCACCGACGGCGCGATCCGCCACACGGCGGTCATCCCCATCGCCGGTGATCAGGTCACCAATGACATCGCCGTCGCGCTGCGCACGCCGACGCAGTATGCCGAGGAGATCAAGATCAAGTACGGCTGCGCGCTGACGCAGATCGCCAATGCCAGCGAGACCATCGAGGTGCCCGGTGTCGGCGAGCGCCGGCCGCGGCGGCTGGCGCGGCAGACGCTCGCCGAGGTGATCGAGCCGCGCTACGACGAACTGTTCACGCTGGTGCAGGCCGAGCTGCGCCGTTCCGGCTTCGAGGATCTGATCGCTTCCGGCGTGGTGCTCACCGGCGGCAGTTCCAAGATGGAAGGCGTGGTGGAGCTGGCCGAAGAGGTTTTCCACGTGCCGGTGCGTCTCGGTATGCCGCAGAACGTCAGCGGACTGGTCGACGTGGTGCGCAATCCGATTCATGCCACCGGCGTCGGTCTGCTGCTCTACGGGCATCAGCAGCGCTATGCGCGCAAACCCGTGGCGCGCACCGGCGGCGGCAGCAAAGGGGTCTGGGCGAGGATGAAGAGCTGGTTTCAGGGTAATTTCTGATTACACGTATCGAACGGTATTGATATATGACAAACATCTGGCGAGAAGGAGAACAGGGCATGTTTACACTGATGGATTCGTATGCGCAGAACGCGGTGATCAAGGTCGTCGGCATCGGCGGTGGCGGCGGCAATGCCGTCGAACACATGGTGGCGGCGGATATCGAAGGTGTCGATTTCATCTGCGCCAATACCGATGCACAGGCGTTGAAAAACTCCTCGGCACGGGTGACGCTGCAGCTCGGCGGCAACATCACCAAGGGGTTGGGTGCGGGCGCCAATCCGGACATCGGCCGGCAGGCGGCGCTCGAAGACCGTGACCGCATCATCGAAGTGCTGAGCGGTTCCGACATGGTGTTCATCACCGCCGGCATGGGCGGCGGCACCGGCACCGGCGGCGTGCCGGTGGTGGCGCAGGTGGCCAAGGAACTGGGCATCCTCACCGTGGCGGTGGTCACCAAGCCGTTTCCGTTCGAAGGACGCAAGCGCGCGCAGGTGGCCGAGGCCGGCATCAAGGAACTCAGCCAGTATGTCGATTCGCTGATCACCATCCCCAATGAAAAGCTGCTGTCCGTGCTCGGCAAGCAGGTGACGCTGCTTGATGCCTTCCGCGCCGCCAACAACGTGCTGCTCGGCGCCGTTCAGGGGATTGCCGAACTGATCACCCGTCCGGGACTGATCAACGTCGATTTCGCCGACGTGCGCACGGTGATGTCCGAAATGGGCATGGCGATGATGGGCAGCGGCTGCAGCCGCGGCGAAAATCGTGCCCGCGAGGCCGCCGAAGCCGCGATCGCCAGCCCGCTGCTCGAGGATGTCGATCTCAACGGCGCCTGCGGCATCCTCGTCAACGTCACCGGCGGGCTCGATATGTCGATCGGTGAGTTCGAGGAAGTTGGCAATACAATCAAGAGCTTCGCATCGGAAGGCGCGACTGTCGTGGTCGGTACGGTGATCGATCCCGAGATGGGCGACGAGATCCGCGTGACCGTGGTGGCGACCGGTCTGGGCCGTCCGGCGCAGGCGCCGGTGGCGGTGCAGCTGCCGCAGGAGCATCCGGTCAAGCTGGTGCGCAAGAACAGCGGCGAGATCGATTACCAGCGCCTGGAGCGTCCCACGGTGTTCCGCAATCAGCCGGCGGAAGAATCCGGGCTGCTGCGGGAAGGCACCAACATGGATTACCTGGACGTCCCCGCTTTTCTGCGGCGCCAGGCAGATTGATGGGCTGGGCCGATTGATGGTGGTCCTTTCTCTCGGCGGGTGATGGATGTAATGTAGATGGCGAGCCCGGGGCGAGAAACCCGGGCGGTCGCAGTAGGCGGGTATTGCGTGGGCGTGGTATCATTGCCCCCTTTTTTTCAGGTGGGATAAGATCGCGTTCCGGCAGAGTTGGCGGGCGCCCGCCCGGCCAGGCAGCTTGAAGGAGCGCTGTTTAAAGGATGATCAAACAACGTACGCTGAAAAACGTCATGCGGGCGACCGGGGTCGGCCTGCACACCGGCGAGAAGATCTATCTGACGCTGCATCCCGCGCCGGCGGACAAGGGCATCGTCTTCCGTCGCGTCGATCTCGATCCGCCGGTTGAAATCCGTGCCCGCCATGAGAACGTCGGCGATACCGTGCTGTCGACGACCCTGGCGAAGGGAGACGTGCGCATCTCCACGGTGGAGCACCTGTTGTCGGCTTTCGCCGGCCTCGGCATCGACAACGCCTATGTCGATCTCAGCGCCGCCGAAGTGCCGATCATGGACGGCAGCGCCGGACCCTTCGTGTTCCTGCTGCAGTCCGCCGGCATCGAGGAGCAGAATGCGCCCAAGCAGTTCATCCGCATCAAGCGCAGCGTGCAGGTGCAGGAGGACGACAAGTGGGCGCGCTTCGATCCCTTCGAAGGGTTCAAGGTCTCCTTCATGATCGATTTCGATCATCCCGCCTTCCGTGGCAACACCAAGCAGGCAACGGTCGATTTCTCCACCACTTCCTTCGTCAAGGAAGTCAGCCGTGCCCGTACCTTCGGTTTCCTGCGCGACTACGAGCGTCTGCGTGAACGCAATCTGGTGCTGGGCGGCAATCTGAACAACGCCGTCGTCGTGGACGAATACCGCATCCTCAACGAGGACGGTCTGCGCTACGAGGACGAGTTCGTCAAGCACAAGGTGCTGGACGCCATCGGCGATCTGTACCTGCTCGGTCACAGCCTGATCGGTGCTTTCAGCGGCTACAAATCGGGGCACGGCCTCAACAACCGCCTGCTGCGTGCGCTCATCGCGGACGCCGAGGCCTGGGAACTGGTGACGTTCACCGACGAGGAAGCGGCGCCGATTTCCTACGTGCAGGCCGCGCCCGCGGTCTAGCGGGAATGCTTGCCGCTCGCCGGATCCGTGTTCCGATCCGGCGCGGCGCGCGTTGCCAGACGCAGCAGGGCGGCTTTGAGCGCCGGCACTTCAATACAGGCGGCGGCTGCCATCAGATGGTCGGCCGCGGATCGGGGCAAATAGGGAACGTGTGCCGGCGCGGACGCCGCAGGCGTCTGCGGCGCGGTTACCCTGACGCGGATTTCGCGCAGGTCGGCCAGTTCCGGCTGGGCGCGCAGCGCCGCGAGCAGGGTGGGTGCATGAAAGCGCAGGCGCGTGGTCCAGGCGGCACTGTCGCAGCTCAGGATCAGCGCACCGTCGACCACGTTGGCGACCCGGCAGTATGGCCGCAGCGCGGGTGAGACGTGAGCGGCCACCAGCGCGGACAGCTGTTCGAGGCGGTCGCAGCGCGCCGCCAGCGTACGCAGCCCGGTGTGGCCGTTCAGGACGTTGCGCACGGATTTTGTTGGAATATTTCCGGACAATGGACTGAAGTTCTGCACGTTGCTGCCGAATTGAAGAATTGACACCGCGCTTGGGTGTCCGCACGACTCTGGAGCCGTCAGCATAGATGAACATCATCGTACTTACCAGACGCGCCGGGATTCCCTCGTCCCTGCATATCACGCGCAGGCGCGCACTGGCCGCCGGTCTGGTGTTGCTCGTGCTGCTGCCCGCCATTGCTCTGTATGCCGGCAAGCGCCTGGGAGAAGCGCAGGCCGGAGCGTCCTCGGTGCTGCCGATGGAGTGGAAGGAAGAGCTCAAGCACAGTCGCGAGGAGATCGAACGGCTGTCGCAGAAGGCGCGCGAGGATATGAATGCCCTCGCCGTTCGCCTGGCCCAGTTGCAGGCACAGTCGATCCGGCTCAATGCGCTCGGGCAGCGTCTGGTCAATGTGGCCGATCTGGACGAAGGGGAGTTCGATTTCACCCTGCCGCCCGCCCTCGGCGGTCCGGAAGCCGAAGTGGAATTTTCGCGTGAAATCGAGCCGCCCGATTTTCTGCGTTCGCTCGATCAGCTGGCGCTCGAGCTCGATGATCGCGAGCAGCGTCTGCGCGCGCTCGAATCCTTTTTCATGAATCGCAATCTGGAGCAGACCGTGCTGCCCGCCGGGCGTCCGGTCAAGGGCGGCTGGGTTTCGTCTTATTTCGGCGTGCGCACCGATCCCTTCAGCGGCCGGCGCGAAGCGCATCGCGGTCTCGATTTCGCGGGCAAGGAAGGCAGCGAAATCTACAGCGTCGCCGCCGGCGTGGTCACCTGGTCGGGCGATCGTTACGGTTACGGCTACATGGTAGAAATCAACCACGGCAACGGTTATATTACGCGCTATGCGCATAACAAAGAGAATGTGGTAAAAGCCGGTGATGTGGTCGAGAAGGGACAGGTAATTGCACTGCTCGGGTCCAGTGGGCGATCGACCGGGCCGCATGTCCACTTCGAGGTGCTCAAAAACGGCCAGTTGGTCGATCCCCGCAAATACATCCGCGCAGCAAATTAGTTCTCCGGGTTCCATCCTCCGGCGGCGCGCTCCGGTTTCCTTTCTCTTGCTCCCCCTATACTTCGATCGGGTGTGATTCCGTAATGGTCCTCAAGCTGTTTAGCAGGATGTTCGGCAGCCGCAACGAGCGTTTGCTCAAGCGCCTCAATACCATCGTCGCGCGCATCAATGAACAGGAAAGCGGCCTGCAGGCATTGGACGATGCCGCGCTGCGTGCCCGCACCGATGAGCTGCGCGCGCGTTATGCCAGCGGCACCAAGCTCGACGATCTGTTGCCCGAGGCATTCGCGCTGGTCCGCGAGGCATCGAGGCGCGTGCTCGGCATGCGCCATTTCGATGTGCAGATGATCGGCGGCATGGTGCTGAACTCGGGCAAGATCGCCGAGATGCGCACCGGCGAGGGCAAGACGCTGATGTCCACCCTGCCGGCCTATCTCAACGCGCTGAGCGGCAAGGGCGTGCATGTGGTCACCGTCAATGAATACCTGGCGCGCCGCGACGCCGCATGGATGGGGCGGCTCTACGAATTTCTCGGCATGAGTGTCGGCGTGATCCACAACGGCCAGTCGACCGAGGAAAAGCGCGCCGCCTACGCCGCGGATATCACCTACGGCACCAACAATGAATACGGCTTCGATTATCTGCGCGACAACATGGCGTTCCGCGTCGCCGACAAGGTGCAGCGCGGGCTCAATTTCGCCGTCGTCGACGAAGTCGATTCCATCCTCATCGACGAGGCGCGTACGCCGCTGATCATTTCCGGTCCGATGGGCGACAGCTCGGATCTGTATCTGAAGATCAACAAGCTCATTCCCAAACTCAAGCGCGGGGACAAGGACAACGAGCTCAGCGGTGACCATTACACCGTCGATGAAAAGGCCAAGCAGGTGCATCTCACCGAAGAGGGGCATCAATACGTCGAGGAGCTGATGCTGCAGGCCGACCTGCTCAAGGATGGCGACAGCCTGTACAGCGCCGCGAACATCACGCTCATGCATCACCTCAATGCCGGTCTGCGCGCGCATGTGCTGTTTCACCGCGATGTCGATTACATCGTCAGCAACGACTCGATCGTCATCGTCGATGAGTTCACCGGCCGCACCATGCCGGGCCGGCGCTGGTCGGAAGGGCTGCATCAGGCGATCGAAGCCAAGGAAGGCATGCCGATCCAGAACGAGAACCAGACGCTGGCCTCGATCACCTTCCAGAATTACTTCCGCATGTACGACAAGCTGTCGGGCATGACCGGTACGGCGGATACCGAGGCGTACGAATTCCAGCAGATCTACGGGCTCGAAGTGACGGTGATCCCGACCCATCGCCCGATGATCCGTCAGGACCATGGCGATCTGGTCTATCTCACGGCGCGCGAGAAGTTCGATGCCGTGAGCAAGGACATCGCCGAGCGGCATCAGCGCGGCCAGCCGGTCCTGGTGGGTACGACCTCGATCGAGACTTCGGAGCTGCTGTCCAAGCTGCTGGGCAAGAACGGCATCGCCCACGAGGTGCTGAACGCCAAGCAGCATGAGCGTGAAGCCGATATCGTCGCGCAGGCCGGCCGTCCCGGCGCCGTGACCATCGCCACCAATATGGCGGGCCGCGGCACCGACATCATGCTCGGCGGCAATCTGGAGGCCGAGCTCGCCGCGCTGGGCGAGATCGATGAGGCGCGCCGCGCTCAGCTGGAAGCGGCATGGCGTGAGCGCCACGCTGCCGTGCTCGCTGCCGGCGGTCTGCACATCATCGGCACCGAACGCCATGAATCGCGCCGTATCGACAATCAGCTGCGTGGTCGTTCCGGTCGCCAGGGCGATCCCGGATCGAGCCGCTTCTATCTCTCGCTGGAAGACAATCTGATGCGGATTTTCGCTTCGGAGCGGGTGTCCGGCCTGATGCAGCGGCTCGGCATGTCCGAGGGCGAGGCGATCGAGCATCCGTGGGTGAGCAAGGCGATCGAAAATGCGCAGCGCAAGGTCGAGGCGCACAATTTCGACATCCGCAAGCAGCTGCTGGAATACGACGACGTCGCCAACGATCAGCGCCGCGTCGTCTACGAACAGCGCAACGAGCTGATGGAAGCGGAGGACGTGTCCGAATCGATCGCCCATATCCGCGCCGATGTCGTCAATGCGCTGATCGATACGTATATCCCGCCGTCCAGTCTGGACGAGCAGTGGGACGTGCCGGGTCTGGAAAAGGCGCTGGAACAGGAATACGGCCTGCATCTACCGATCACGCACTGGCTGGACGAGGACGATCACCTGCACGAGGAACCGCTGCGCGCGCGCATCCTCGGCGAGTTCGAGCGCGTTTATGCCGAGAAGGAAGCCGTCGTCGGCGCCGCCGTCATGCGCGATTTCGAGAAGGCGGTCATGCTGCAGGTGGTCGACACCAACTGGAAGGATCACCTGGCGGCGATGGATCATCTGCGTCAGGGCATTCACCTGCGCGGTTATGCGCAGAAGAATCCGAAGCAGGAATACAAGCGCGAAGCGTTCGAGATGTTCACCGCCATGCTGGAGCGGATCAAGCAGGAGGTGGCCGCGGTGCTGTCGCGCGTCGAAGTGCGTGCGCGCGAGGACGTCGAGGCGATCGAGGAACAGCGCCGTGCCCAACAGCGCATGGAGTTCCAGCATGAGCAGGCGGCGAGCGCCCTGGCGACGGGTGGTGGCGGCGCGGCTGCCGGTGTCCCTGCGGGTGCCGGTCCGGCCGAATCGGCGCCGGTCCAGCCCTTCGTGCGTGGCGGCGAGAAGATCGGTCGCAACGATCCTTGCCCGTGCGGCTCGGGACGCAAGTACAAGCAGTGCCACGGGCGGCTGAGCTGATGCCCGCCCGTTTGCCGTTCTGATTCCTGCGATGAGTGCCGGAGATTCGCTGATGCACACGGTAATGCATACGGTCCGGGGCGTACGCCTGGCGGCGGTCGCCGCCGGTATCAGAAAGGCCGGACGCCTGGATCTGGTCTTGATCGAGACGGCGCCGGATTCGACCTGCGCCGCCGTGTTTACCCGCAATGCCTTCTGCGCCGCCCCGGTCACGGTGGCGCGCGCGCATCTGGCGCAGACCGCGCCGCGCTATCTGCTCATCAACGCCGGCAATGCCAACGCGGGCACCGGTGAGCCCGGCGCGCGCGATGCGCTGGCCTGCTGCGCGGCGGTCGCCGAGCGCGGCGGCTGCGCATCGGCCGCCGTACTGCCTTTTTCGACCGGCGTGATCGGCGAACCGCTGCCGGTCGATCGCATCCGCGACGGTTTGCCCGCCGTCTTCGGCGGTCTGCGCGCCGACGGCTGGGAAGAAGCGGCCCGCGGCATCATGACCACCGATACCGTGCCTAAGGCGGTATCGCGTCGTCTGCAACTGGGCGCGGCGACGGTGACGATCAACGGCATTGCCAAGGGCGCGGGCATGATCCATCCCAATATGGCGACCATGCTCTGCTTCATCGCCACCGATGCGCGGGTGGCGCCGGATCTGCTCCAGCGCTGCCTGCAGCAGGCGGTCGGGGATTCGTTCAATGCGATCACCATCGACGGCGATACTTCCACCAACGATGCCTGTGTGCTGATTGCCAGCGGAGCGGCGGAGATGCCGCTGCTCGACAGCGAGGACGACCCCCGTCACGACGCTTTCCGCGCGGCGGTGGCGGAGGTCTGCCGTGAACTGGCGCAGGCGATCATCCGCGACGCAGAGGGTGCGACCAAATTCATCACGGTGACGGTCGAGCAGGGGCGTGACCGTGAAGAATGCCGGGCGGCAGCCTATACCATCGCGCTGTCGCCGCTGGTCAAGACGGCTTTCTTCGCCAGCGACCCGAACTGGGGCCGGATTCTGGCCGCGCTCGGGCGCGCACCGTTCGACGATCTCGATGTCGGACAGGTCGAAATCCATCTGGATGAGGTCTGCATCGTGCGCCGGGGGCAGCGTGCCGACGACTACGCGGAAGCGCTGGGGCGCGCCGTGATGCAGCGTACGGACATCACCGTGCGTGTGGCGCTCGGCCGCGGCGCGGCGCGGGCGACGGTCTGGACCAGTGATCTGTCGTACGATTATGTGCGCATCAATGCCGAATACCGTACCTGATCGATCAGCCATTCCCGCTGTTGGCAGGAGCACCCGTCAGCCGTTATATTGATGGCTGGCCCATCGCGGCCCGCCCTCTCTCCGCGAGCGCCGATCCGGACTTGTCCGGCCCATAACACCGCTTCCAGGAGACGATGCTTAGATGTTGGACGGCGTACTCGATTTCTCCCTCTGGCAGGCACTGCTCGCAGCGCTGGTTTTCACTCACATCACGATCGCCGCGGTCACCATTTACCTGCATCGCCATCAGGCCCACCGCGCGCTCGATCTGCATCCCATCGTCAGCCATTTCTTCCGTTGCTGGCTGTGGCTCACCACCGGCATGACGACCAGGTCCTGGGTA
Organism: uncultured Chromatiales bacterium; assembly: GCA_964388175.1. GTDB lineage: Bacteria > Pseudomonadota > Gammaproteobacteria > SZUA-140 > SZUA-140 > JAITWN01. Next base: position 94,141 of record CAYLYS010000001.1, read on the forward strand.
GCGGTGCATCGCAAGCATCACGCCAAGGTCGAGACGGCGGAAGACCCGCACAGCCCCCAGGTGCTCGGCATCCGCAAGGTGCTGCTCGAAGGCGCCGAGCTGTATCGCCGCGAAGCGCGCAATGCCGAGACGCTGGCCAAGTACGGACACGGTACGCCGGACGACTGGCTGGAGCGCCATGTCTACCTGCGCGACCGGATCGGTATCACGCTGCTGTTTCTCATCGATCTGGCGCTGTTCGGCATCGCCGGCATCGCGGTGTGGGGCATACAGATGCTGTGGATACCGCTGTTCGCGGCCGGCGTCATCAACGGCGTGGGACACTGGTGGGGATATCGCAATTACGAAGTGCCCGATGCCTCGACCAATATCGTGCCCTGGGGCATCCTGATCGGCGGCGAGGAACTGCACAATAATCACCACACCTTCGCTTCGTCGGCCAAGCTGTCGTCGAAATGGTGGGAATTCGACATCGGCTGGCTCTACATCCGCCTGATGCAGTTCTGCGGTCTGGCCAAGGTGCGCAAGGTCGCGCCCAGGCCGGTGCGCGATCCGTTCAAGTCGGCTGCGGACATGGATACGCTGGTCGCGATCATCACCAACCGCTTTCAGGTGATGTCCCATTACGGGCGCGATGTCGTCGCCCGCGTCTATCAGGAAGAGATGCGGCGCCGCGCCGGCGCCGGACAGCGCCCGTCGCGCCGGGGGCGGCGCCTGCTGCTGCGCGACGAATCGCTGATCGACGAGCAGGGGCGACGGCAGCTCGATTCCATCCTGAGCGGCAGCCAGCACCTGGAAACGGTCTACCATTTCAAGCAGACGCTGCAGGCGCTGTGGCGTCGCTCGGCGGAATCGAATGAGCATCTCCTGCATTCGCTGCAGGAATGGTGTCACCAGGCGGAAACTTCGGGGATCAAGGCGCTGCAGGATTTCTCCCGTGCGCTGCGCAGTTATTCCCTGCCCCTGCGTACGGCGATGGCCTGAGAAGCGTGCGCCGCTGACGCGGCGGCAGGCAGTGCAAACGAGAAAGGGGCCCGCGGGCCCCTTTCTCGTACCAGCAGTCGGCGAAGCGCGCTTATTTCAGCTTCGCTTCCTTGTAAACGACATGCTTGCGGACGACGGGATCGTACTTCTTGATCTCCATCTTCTCGGGCATGGTGCGCTTGTTCTTGGTGGTGGTGTAAAAATGACCGGTGCCAGCCGAGGACAGTAGTTTGATCTTGTCACGCATGACTGTCGCTCCTTCAGACCTTGCCGCCGCGGCTGCGGATATCCGCCAGCACGGTTTCGATGCCGCGCTTGTCGATGATGCGCTGGCCGTGGGAGCTCAAGCGGAGCTTGACCCAACGCTGCTCGCTTTCCACCCAGAAGCGGCGCGATTGCAGATTGGGAAGAAACCGCCGACGGGTCTTGTTGTTGGCGTGTGACACATTGTTGCCGGTCATCGGGCCTTTGCCGGTGACTTCACATACTCTGGACATGACAGCTCCATGGGGCTGGTAATCGAAAACGCACCTTTATATCAGAAACCGGGCGCGGAAGAAAGCGTAAACTGGCCGGGCCCGTCATGTCGGCCGGTCAGGATTCAGCATCTTTTTGAATCGTATCATTTTTATATGACGCCCTGTTCGGCCAGCGAGCACGCGCAGCCATCGCCGATGATCACATGATCCAGTACCCGGATATCGACCAGCATCAGCGCCTTGCACAGGTGCTGCGTCAGATGGATGTCGGCGCGGCTGGGTTCGGCGATGCCGGAGGGATGATTGTGCGCCAGGATGAGGGCCGCGGCATTGTGAGCGAGGGCGCGCTTGACGATCTCGCGCGGATGCACGCTGGCGCTGTCGATGGTGCCTCTGAATACTTCCTCGAAACTGATCACGCGGTGGCGGGTATCGAGGAACAGGCAGGCGAACACCTCGTAGGGATAGCCGCACAGGCGAGCGCGCAGATAGTCACGGGTATCCGTGGGGTTGCTCAGCGCGTCGCCGCGGCGCAGCGATTCCTGGAGATAGCGCTGCACCATTTCCAGCACGGCTTGCAGATGAGCGTACTTGGCCGGTCCCAGGCCGGGACTGCTGCAGAAGCGCCGAGGGTCGGCCTCGAACAGCGCGCGCAGGCTGCCGTACTCCGACAGCAGGCGGCGCGCGAGATCCACGGCCGTCGATCCGGGCAGGCCGGTGCGCAGGAAGATCGCCAGCAGTTCGGCATCGGACAGGCTGGCTGCACCGCGCAGCAGCAGTTTTTCGCGTGGCCGCTCATCGGCGGGCCAATGGGTAATCGCCATTTCGGACACTCCTTGTCGCGGGGCGTGAAGCGGGCACGCGCAGCCGGTCGCGGTCCCATGTGTTAATCTTATGCACCGGCCGATCGACCATTCCCTTGGTCGCGGACAGCTTAAAACACCCTTTATGCAGCTGGCAAACAGAAGGATTCTACTCGGCATCACCGGCAGCATCGCCGCCTACAAGAGCGCGGAGCTGATCCGCGGCCTGCGTGCGCAGGGCGCCGAGGTCGAGGTCGTGCTCACGTCGGCGGGCGCGGCTTTCATCACCCCGCTGACGCTGCAGGCCCTGGCGGGACGTCCGGTGCATACCCGTCATCTCGATCCCGCCACCGAATCGGCGATGGGACACATCGACCTTGCGCGCTGGGCCGATCTCGTCCTGATCGCTCCGGCCTCGGCCAATTTCATCGCCAAGCTCGCCTGCGGCATGGCCGACGATCTGCTCAGCACGATCTGTCTCGCCAGCGACAGGCCGCTGGCGGTGGCCCCGGCGATGAACCGTTTGATGTGGGCGCATGCCGCGACGCAGGAAAACGTTTCCCGTCTGCGCGCGCGCGGCGTGGGCATCTTCGGTCCGGGCGAAGGCGACCAGGCCTGCGGTGAAACCGGTCCCGGCCGCATGCTCGAACCCGACGCGCTGGTGGATCTGTGCGCCGGCGCGCTCGGCGGCGGTGCGCTCGCCGGCGTGTCCTTGCTGCTGACCGCTGGCCCGACTGAAGAAGACATCGATCCGGTGCGCTTCATTTCCAACCGCAGTTCGGGCCGCATGGGCTACGCGCTGGCCCATGCCGCCGCCGCCCAGGGCGCGCGCGTCACGGTGGTCAGCGGCCCGGTGGAATTGCCGCTGCACCATACCGTGGAGCGCATCGCGGTGCGTTCGGCGGCGCAGATGCACGAGGCAGTGATGGCGCGCGCGCCCGGCAGCGATGTTTTCATCGCCGTCGCCGCCGTCGCGGATTACCGTCCCGCCCGGCCGTCGGCGGAGAAGATCAAGAAAAGCGCCGCGCATCTGCAGCTCGAACTCGAACGCACGCCGGACATCCTCGCCGCGGTGGCGGCGCTGCCGCGGCGGCCGTTCACCGTCGGTTTCGCCGCCGAGACCGAAGCGCTGGAAAGCCACGCGCTCGCCAAGCTGCGCGACAAGCGCCTCGACATGGTGATCGGCAACTTGGTCGGCCTGCCCGACCGCGGTATCGGCAGCCCCGACAACGAACTCATCGTGTTGTGGCCGGGCGGCCGCCACGATCTGCCGCTGGCGACCAAAGAACGGCTCGCGGCACAACTGATCACGATCATCGCCGAGAAATATCATGAGAAAAGTTCAGCTCAGAGTGCTTGATCCACGGCTCGGCGGCGAATTTCCGCTGCCCGGTTATGCCACCGCCGGCGCCGCCGGCATGGATCTGCGCGCCTGCCTCGATGCGCCGCTGACCATTGCGCCGGGAGAAACCCGGCTCATTCCCGCCGGCATCGCCATACACATGGAAGACCAGACGCTGGCGGCGGTGATCCTGCCGCGCTCGGGTCTGGGGCACAAACATGGCATCGTGCTCGGCAATCTGGTCGGACTCATCGATTCCGATTACCAGGGCCAGATCATGGTGTCGTGCTGGAACCGCGGCCATGAGCCGTTCACCGTCGAAGTGGGCGAGCGTATCGCGCAGATGGTGTTCGTGCCGGTGCTGCAGGTCGCGTTCGAGTGCGTGGAGGAGTTCACCGCCAGCGAGCGCGGCGCCGGCGGCTTCGGTCATTCCGGCCGCCACTAATCGCAGCTACTACTGGGCCGCAGCCACTACTGGAAGGAGAGCGCATCGCCAGTACGCGCCAGTTGCATCGTCGGCGCGGCGGTCAGCGTTCCGTCACTGTTCATTCGCATCAGGAAAACCAACGTGCCACTCGATCCATCTCCCGCCATCTTCAAGGCCTATGACATCCGCGGCGTCGTCGGACGCACGCTCGATGATGAACTCGTCCACGACATCGGGCGCGCGATCGGCAGCGAAGCGGCGCTGCAGGGGCTCACCAGCGTCGCTGTCGCGCGCGACGGTCGCCTGTCGGGCGCCGGTTTCGCCGCCGCGCTGGCGCGCGGTCTGCGCGCCGTCGGCATCGACGTCATCGATGCCGGTATGGTGCCGACGCCGTTGCTGTATTTCACCGCGCAGCGCCTGGCGGCGGGTTCCGGCGTGATGGTGACCGGCAGCCACAATCCGCCCGAATACAACGGCTTCAAAATCATGCTCGGCGGCGTGACCCTGGCCGGCGACAGCATCCAGCGCCTGCGCACGCGCATCGTCAGCGGCGACTTTCATCGCAGCGCGCGCGCAGGCGCTTACACCGCCATCGACCCGGTTGCGGACTATGTGCGGGAAATCACCGACGGCGTCCGCCCGGTGCGATCGCTGCGCGTGGTGGTGGACTGCGGCAACGGCGTCGCCGGCGCGGTCGCGCCGCAGCTGCTGCGCGCGCTCGGCTGCGAGGTGATCGAGATGTACTGCGAGGTCGACGGGCATTTCCCCAATCATCACCCCGATCCCAGCCAGCCGGAAAACCTCGAAGATCTGATCGCCGCCGTTGCCGCCCACGGTGCGGACATCGGTTTTGCCTTCGACGGCGACGGTGACCGGCTGGGCGTGATCGACGGCGAGGGCCGTGTCATCTGGCCCGACCGGCAGATGATGCTCTATGCCGCCGACGTGCTGTCGCGCTGTCCCGGCGCGCCCATCATCTTCGATGTCAAATGCTCGCGCCATCTCGAACGCGTGATCCGCGAGCAGGGCGGCGAGCCGGTGATGTCGCGTACCGGCCACTCCCTGATCAAGGCCAAGCTGAAAGAGCTCGATGCCCCGCTCGCCGGCGAGATGAGCGGCCACATCTTTTTCCGCGAACGCTGGTACGGCTTCGACGACGCGCTCTATACTGCGGCGCGCCTGCTGGAAATCCTGGCGCGCGACGCGCGGCCGCCGCACGAAATCTTCGCCGAACTGCCCGATACCGTATCCACGCCCGAACTGCGCATCGATTTTGACGAAGAGGGCGAGAACCATCGCTTCATGGAACGCTTCCTCGCCGATCCGCGCTTCGACGGCGCGCGCATCGTCACCATCGACGGACTGCGTGCCGAGTTCACCGACGGCTGGGGACTGGTGCGCGCCTCCAATACCACGCCGTCGCTGATCCTGCGCTTCGAGGCGGACAATGAAGATGCGCTGGAGCGCATACAGGAAGCATTCCGCCGCGCGCTGCGCGCGGTCGATACCGGGGTATCGTTGCCGTTCTGAGGGCGCGCTATACTGGGCGCGCACGTTTGTGCGTGCTGGCCGTTTCCCGCTTTTCAGTTCGCTCGGCAGGGCGTTGAGGGGATAGCCATTCCGGGACCGTCGGCGCCAGGGATGGCGCCGTCGAGCGGGCAGGACGCCAAGAGCGCGTCCCGGAATGGCTATCCCCTCAACGCCCCAACCACTGCGGCAAGGGAACACATCACTTGCAAAGAGTCTGACCCTGAGAAGGCACATGACACTGAACAAATCATCGGCGATGAACATCGCCCACGTGCTCACCGAAGCACTGCCCTACATCCGCCGCTTCGCCGGCAAGACCATCGTCATCAAGTACGGCGGCAACGCCATGACCGACGAGGCGCTGAAGAGCGGTTTCGCCCGCGACATCGTGCTGATGAAGGCGGTCGGCATCAACCCGGTGGTGGTGCACGGCGGCGGTCCGCAGATCGGCAGGGTGCTCGAGCGCATCGGCAAGCAGAGTGAATTCGTCGACGGCATCCGCGTCACCGACAGCGAGACCATGGACGTGGTCGAGATGGTGCTGGGCGGATTGGTGAACAAGGAGATCGTCACCCTGATCAACAGTCACGGCGGCCAGGCCATCGGCCTGACCGGCAAGGACGGTCCGCTGATCAAGGCGCGCAAGCTGAAATTCACCCGCAAGACGCCGGAGACCGACGTCCCCGAAATCATCGATCTCGGCCATGTCGGCGAGGTCATCAGCGTCAATGCCAGCGTCATCAACATGCTGGTGCAGGGCGGTTTCCTGCCGGTGATCGCGCCGATCGGCGTCGGTGAGGACGGCCAGTCCTACAACATCAATGCCGATGTCATCGCCGGCAAGGTGGCCGAAGTGCTGGGCGCGGAAAAGCTGGTGTTGCTCACCAACACCGCGGGCGTGCTCGACGCCGGCGGCAACGTCATCACCGGGCTCACCGTCGCCGACGTCGACAGCCTCATCGCCGGCGGCGTGATCCATGGCGGCATGCTGCCCAAGGTGCGCTGCGCGCTCGATGCGGTGCAGGGCGGTGTGCGCAGCGCGCACATCATCGACGGCCGTGTCGAGCATGCCGTCTTGCTCGAAATCTTCACCGACAAGGGTGTCGGCACCCTGATCCGGCGTTGATCGTCTTCGCCGGCAGCGGCGCTGCATGGACTGGCTGACACAGCTCGCGCTGTTCCTGGTCGCCCTGCTGGCCAATATGCTGTCGGCGCTGTCCGGCGGCGGCGCCGGCCTGCTGCAACTGCCGGCGCTCATTTTCCTCGGCCTGCCCTTCGGCATCGCGCTGGCGACGCACAAAGTCGCCAGCGTGGCGCTCGGCGTCGGCGCTACGCTGCGCTATCTCAGGGCCGATGCGCTCGAGCGGCGCTTCGCGCTGTTCATTCTCGCCTGCGGTCTGCCCGGCGTGGTCATCGGCGCGAACATCATCCTGCGTGTGCCGGACCGCGCCGCGGAAATCACGCTCGGCGTGCTCACCATCGCCCTCGGCGTTTATTCCTGGCTGCGTCCCGGCCTCGGGCAGACGGCGCATGTCGTCGCGCGCGACCGGCGTACCCTGCTGATCGGCGGCGTGGTGCTGTTCGTGATCGGCATCGTCAACGGCTCGCTCACTTCGGGCAGCGGGCTGTTCGTGACGCTGTGGCTGGTGAGCTGGTTCGGCCTCGACTACAAGCGCGCCGTCGCCTATACGCTCGTGCTCGTCGGCCTGTTCTGGAACGGCGCCGGCGCCGTCACGCTCGGCCTGCAGTCGCCGATCGCCTGGGACTGGCTGCCGGCGCTGCTGCTGGGATCGCTGATCGGCGGCTACCTCGGCGCGCACCTCGCCGTCGCCAGGGGCAACCGCCTGATCAAGCGCTGTTTCGAAATCATCACGGTGCTGGTCGGCATCAAGCTGATTACGTGACGCGGCGGCGCATGAACAGGTAATACAGCGCCGGCACCACGATCATGTTGAGCGCGGTCGCGCTGATCAGCCCACCGAGGATGACCCAGGCCATCGGCGCCTGGATTTCCGTACCCGGCTCACCGAGACCGAGTGCCAGCGGAATCAGCGCCAGCGCGGCGGTGAGCGCCGTCATCAGGATCGGCGTCAGCCGTTCGAGCGAACCGTGCATGATCACTGCTTCGGTATCGAATCCTTCGCTCTGCAGCGTCTGATAACGCCCGATCAGCAGCAGGCCGTTGCGCACGGCGATGCCGAACAGGGTGATGAAGCCGACCAGCGCGGCGATGGTCAGCGTGCCGCCCATGCCCCAGACCGCGAGCACGCCGCCGACCAGCGCCAGCGGCACGTTGACCATGACCAGCAGTGCGAGCAGCAGCGAACGCAGCGCCAGCCACAGCAGCAGCAGAATGCCGAACAGCACGCCGACACCGACCGCCAGCAGCGTGTTCGTCGCCTGCGCTTCGGCTTCGAACTGACCGCCGAATTCCACCCGGTAGCCGGGCGGTAGGGTGACGCGCGCCCCGATTTCCGCGCGCGCCGCGGCCACGGCGCTGCGCAGATCGCGTTCGGCGACATTGGCACTGACGGCGAGACGCCGCTCGCCGTTCTCGCGCTGTACCGCGCCGGCGCCGAGTTCGCGGCTCTGCACAATGAGTTCGGTGAGTGCGACGGTGTGCCCGGTCGGCGTGGTCATGGTCAGACCGCCGAGGCGTTCGAGTTCGCCGCGGCTGTCGTCGGGCAGGCGCACGACCAGTTCGAAGCGGCGATTCCCTTCCAGCACGTCGGAAACGGTCGCGCCGCGCCACGCGGTCTCCACCTGCTCGGCGAGCATGCCGACGGTGACGCCGTAGCGCGCCAGTGCGTCACGGTCCGGACGCAAGCGCCATTGCGGCACTTCGGCCTGCGGTTCGGCGGCAATGTCGACCAGGCCATCGACGCTCTGCAGCGCCTGCTCGATCTCATCGCCCAGGCGGCGCAGCTCGGCCAGCGACGGTCCGAAGACCTTGATGGCGAGGTTGGCGCGCACGCCGGTCAGCATGTGATCGATGCGGTGAGAGATCGGCTGGCCGATGTTGAAAGCGATACCGGGATGCTGCGCCAGCAGCTCGCGCAGCTCGGCGAGGAAGGCAGCCTTGCCCTGCGCCAGCGGACCGAGCCGGACGTCGATCTCGCTCATGTGCGGGGGCTGGGTGTGCTCGGCTTTTTCGGCTCGTCCGGTGCGCCGCGCGACGGCGAGCACTTCGGGCAGTGTCATCAGATCGATTTCGACGGCCCGGGCGAGACGCGCGGACTCGGTGAGCGCCGTGCCCGCGGGTGTCGCCATTTCGATGGTCAGGCTGCCTTCGTTGAACTCGGGCAGAAAGGAGCGGCCGAGCTGGGTCACCGCCAGCAGCGTGAGCAGGACCAGCAGCAGCGACAGCGCGGCGATCCAGCGCGCGCGGGCGATGCTCCATGTCAGCAGCGGCCGGTAGGCGGCGCGCAGCATGAGCACGGGCCTGGCCTGCTGCGGTTCGTTGGCGGCGCGGCTGCGTGCGAGCAGTACATGCGACAGCGCCGGCGTGACGGTGAGTGCGACCAGCAGCGAGGCGGCGACGGCGATCAGGTAGGCGATGCCGAGCGGCTGCAGCAGCCGGCCTTCGACACCGCTGAGAAAGAACAGCGGCAGGAACACCAGCATGATGATCAAGGTGGAGAAGAACACCGGCTGGCGCACCTCGGAGCAGGCGCGCGCCACCACGTCGCGCGCGGACTGCGGCACGGCCGCCGCGCTGTTTTCCTTCAGCCGCCGGTAAATGCTCTCGACGAAGATGATCGCATCGTCGACCAGCGCGCCGACCGCGATGGTCATGCCGCCGAGCGTCATGGTGTTGATGCCGATGCCGAGGGCGCTCAGCCCGAGCAGCGCCGCCGCCAGCGAGATCGGGATTGCCAGCAGCGAGATGAGCGTCGTGCGCACATTGAGCAGGAAGACGAACAGCACCACGGTGACGAAGATCGCGCCGTCGCGCAGCGCCTTGCCGACGTTGTCGACGGCGAGGCGGATGAAGTCGGCCTGGCGGAACAGATCGGGCGCGAGTGTGATGCCCGCGGGCAGGTGGGCGCCGAGTTCGGCGAGGCGTTCATTGATGTCGTCGGTCAGCGTGAGCGTGTCGGCATGCGGCTGCTTGGCAATCGCGAGCACCACGCCGGGCTCGCCGTTGACGCCGCCGTCGCCGACCGGCAGCGCCGCTCCCATGGCGACGGTGGCGACGTGGCGCACGCGCACCGGCACGCCGTCGCGCAGTGCGATCACCGCTTCGCGGATGTCTTCAAGCCGATCGGTGCGGCCGAGAAAGCGAACCAGATAATCGCGTCCGCCGCGCTCGACCAGTCCGCCGCTGGCGTTGCGGTTGGCGGCGGCGACCGCGACCTGCACCTGTTCGAGATCGATGCCGAGCGCGCGCAGGCGTTCGGGCTGGACCAGCACCTGGTACTGGCGCACTTCGCCGCCCAGGCTGACGACCTGCGCGATGCCGGGCAGCGCGAGCAGTTGCGGCGTGATGACCCAGTCGGCGATTTCGCGTGCTTCCATGGGCGTTGCGGGTGCGCTTGCGCGCAGGCCGATATACATGATCTCGCCCATGATCGAGCTGATCGGACCGAGCTGCGGCGGCGGCACGCCTTCCGGCAATGCGCCCACCTGGCCCAGGCGTTCGGTCACCGCCTGTCGCGCGAGGTAGATGTCGCGTCCCCAGTCGAACTCCACCCATACCAGCGCGAAGCCCGGCACCGATTGCGAGCGCACGCGGCGCACGCCGTCGGCACCGGCGACCGCCGCTTCGATGGGCACCGTGACCTGGCGCTCCACTTCCTCGGCGGCGAGGCCCGCCGCTTCCACCATCACGGTGACGGTGGGCGCGGTGAGGTCGGGGAATACGTCGACCGGCGCCGAGCGCGCGCTCCATGCGCCCCAGCCGAGGGCGAGCAGGGCGAGCGCGAAGACGGCGAGCCGGTTGTCGAGAGACCATCCGATCAGGCGTTCCAGCATGGCGATGTCTCCCGTTCTAGTGCGAATGACCGTGATGGGAATCGCTTTCCATCGGTCCGCGGCCGGCAAGCATCACGGCGTAGGCGCCGAGCGTGACCACCCGTTCGTCCGCGCTCAGACCGTCGAGCACGGCGACGCGGCCGGCGGCGCGCGTGCCGGTACGGATCTGGCGCCGTTCGAAGCCTTCTCCACCGTGCTGCACCATCACCACCGCCACGCCGTCGTCGTCGATGACGGCCTCGGCGGGCACGGTGGGCAGCATCTGCGGCTGTTCCACCGCCAGGCTGGCGATCAGCGGCAGGCCCGGCACCCAGCTGCCGTCGTTGTGTATCTCGTAGAGCAGGGAGAACACGCCACTGTCATCGAGCGCTGCGCTGCGATAGACCAGACGCAATCCCGCCGGCTGTTCCCAGTGGCGACTGCCCGGACGGCGCAGGCGCAGATCCTGCGGATCATCGAGCGCCGCGAGATCGGCGGCCAGCAGTTGCACGCGGATACCCATGCGGCGGTCGTCGATGACGGTGGCGATGCGCGCGCCGGCATCGATGACCTGTCCCGGGGCGAGCGCGCTTTCCGTCACCACGCCGTCGAACGGGGCGCGCAGCAGGAGAAGCGCGGCGCCGGACTGACCCTGGAGTGCATCGAGGCGTCCGCGCAGCGCCTGCCAGGCACTGCGTGCCGTTGCCGCTTCGGCTTCGGCTTCGATGAGGCGCCGTTCGGCGGCGATGCCTTCCGTCACCAGTTGTCTGATCCGTTCCAGCGCGGCGTCGGCGACCGTCATGCGTTCACGCGCGGCGTCGGTCTCGCTGGCGAGACGCGCCATATCGTCCACGCCGGTCAACGGCAGCAATGCGGCCAGCGCTTCGCCGCGCCGCACCCGTTGTCCGGGATGCGGCCAGCCGCGTTCACCGGCCAGCTGCAGCGTGCCGTGGGTCGGCGCGACCACGTCCGCACGCTGTCCCGGCATCGCTTCGACCAGCGCGGGCGCGGTGATGCGCGGCGCGATGGCTTCCTCGGTGACGGCCGTGGTGGCGAAGGGAATCAGCCACTGCTGCGCCTTGGTGAAGACGATGTCCTCGGCTTCATGATCGTGCGGGACTTCGTCCTCGCTGGCGTAGACCGTCAATGCGAGCGCCGCTCGATGCGTGCGCGGAGCGCGTTCGAGTGTCAGCTCCAGCACCTGTTCGCCGGCCTGCGCCGGCGTGACGCCGAGCAGGAAAATGCCGCGGCCGAGCGGGCCTTCGACATTGGCCGCGTGCGTGCTGCCGTCCTCGGCGCGCAGCAGGGCGCTCAGCGTACCGTCCTCGACGACGCGGTAGCCATCGTCCAGCAGCGTCAGATAAGCGGTGAGCTGGGCGCGCTCGCCGGCTATCAGCGGCAGATGGGAAGCGAAAACCTCGATGCCGTCTTCCCAGGCGGTGACGTGTTCTTCCTCGTCATGTTCGTGCTCGTGTTCATGATCGTCGTGCGCCTGCGCGATGCCGCCCAGCAGCATGAAGGCGGCGGCCAGCGCCAGTCGCTTGCAGATATTTGGGCAGATATCCGGGCAGATGTTCTGACGGCTGTTCAGGGTGCGGTTCATGGTTCTTCATTCCTCACTGCGGAAACGGGAGGCCGGCATGCCGGATGACAGGGGCAGGCCCCAGAGATAGATCGAGCGATAGACCCAGGGATAGATCCAGGGATAGACCGGCGGCATGGCGTATTTCCGCCAGCGCGAGGTGTGTGTCGGCGAGCAGCTGCTGCTGGCGGATTGCCGCGGCGATGGCGGTATCGCGCGCTTCGATCAGCGTGGTGAGATCGATCTCACCGGCCTGGTAGCCGCGTCGCGTCAGTGAGTGGATTTCCCGCGCCGGTGCGAGCACGGATTGCGCCTGATGGCGCGTCTGCTCGATGAGATGGAGCAGATGTTCGTGCGTGGCGCGCAGGGTCAGGGCAAGTTCGCGCCGGATCGCCAGGCCGCGTTGCTGTTCTCCGAGCGCCTGCGCGGTCAGTTCGTCGCGCTTGCCGCGGCGGCGGTCCCAGAGCGGGATTTCCACATCGAGCATGCCGCCGTTGACCGCTTCCTCGCGTCCGGCGAAGACATCGCGCTCGCGGAATACGGTCAGGCGGAAGGCTGGCCGGCTTTCGGCGCGGGCGAGATCGATGCCCGCTTCGTGGACATCGCGGCGGGCACGGGTATTGAGTATGGCGGGATGCTCCTCCAGCGCGCGTTCGAGCGCGGGGAGATCGGGTGCGGCATCGATCGCCGTGAGCGCAGGCAGGGTGCCGATGTCTGCCGGGTCGAGTGCCAGCAGCGCGGCGAAGGCGAGGCGGGCTTCCGCCCATTCGCCTTCGGCTTCCGCCAGCGCGACTTCGGCCTGCGCTGCCAGCAGCTCCATGCGCATGGCTTCGCGGCGCGAAATGTCGCCGAGCGCGAAGCGCCGCGCTTCGGGTGCGGAGAGTTGCCGGCTTTCGGCCAGTGCCTCCCGCGCCAGTGCCAGTAGTGTCTGCTCGCGCTGCAGGCGGTGATAGGCGATGGCGACGCGCCGTTCGAGCGCGAGCCGTTCGCTGCGCGCCGCGCTGTCGTGTACGGCGAGTTCGCGTTCCGCGACCGTTCGCCGCGCCTTGCTGACGCCCCAGGCGAGGGGCTGGGAGACCGCGAGTCCGGTGACATCGTATCCGCTGTCGCCGAGTTCCCGTGCGAGCCGGTTATCGGCGCGGATCTCCACGCTGGGGTTCGGCCATACGCCGGCCTGCTGCGTTGCCGCCTGCTGCGCACGCATGGCGGCGGCTCTCATTTCCAGTTCGGGCGCAACCGTGATGGCTCGCTCGATGCTGGATTCCAGCGTCCAGGTTTCGGACGCTTGCGTTGCAGCGCAGCCGAGCATGGCGGCGAACGCCATGACCCAGTGGACCGTGCGCCGGTCCGGTGTCGAATGTTTCATCAGCCCCTTCCTCCAGAGCCGAGCCCGCGAGCGGCATCGGCTGGATAGTGATCGGTAGTCGCGTCAGCGGACGCGAACTGTGCGGATCAGGGCTGTGCGGGCGGGGCTCTGAGCGGGGGAGATAGGTAGAAAGGGGCGGCGTGCTTTCGTCGTTGCCGCTGTGGCGCGGTGTACCGGGGGCCGGCGATGGCAAGGGCGAAGAGCAGCAAGACAGTCGTGAGGACGAACACATCGCCGATATCGCTGTTCTGCCAGGCCACGGGCAGCACCGCGGCGGGCGTGATGTCGATATCGGCGCCGATGCTGTCGTGGTCGAGATCGGCATGGTGCGGAGACTGCGAGCCGTGGACGTGGGGTTCGTGCCCGTCGTGTCCGCTGTGCAGATGAACGCCGCTGAACTGCAGCCACAGCAGCGACAGCAGGCACAGCAGGATCGTGTGCCGTTTCGTCTGCAAGGCCCTGCGTAGGAAATTCATGCGATTCATAATAAGCAGCCGCCCGGTGAGTGTCAACAAACCGACTGCGTGTCCGCTCTCGTCTCAGCGGATCGAGGCGCTGCCGTACTGGCGCCGGTAGGCTTCCACGCGCTCCAGTTCAGCCTGCATGCCGGGTTTGTCGCGCAGATACGCAATCAACTGCGTCAGGCCGGCGATGCTGACGACGCGGATGCCGTAGGTTTCTTCCACTTCCTCTATCGCGGAACGCTCGTTCAGGCCGCGCTCCTGGCGGTCGAGCGAAATCGCCACGCCCGCCACCTCCGCGCCGGCGGCGCGGATGATCTCGACCGATTCGCGTACCGAAGTGCCGGCGGAGATGACATCGTCGATGATCAGCACGCGGCCGGCGAGAGCGCGTCCGACGATGAGGCCGCCTTCGCCGTGATCCTTCGCTTCCTTGCGGTTGAAGGCGTAGGGGCGGTTGATGTCGTGCGCTTCGTGCAGCGCGACGGCGGTTGCGACGACCAGCGGGATGCCCTTGTAGGCCGGGCCGTAGAGCATGTCGAAGGAGATGCCGGCGCGCTGGATCGCGGCGGCGTAATAGCGTCCCAGTTCACTGGCGCCGGCGCCGTCATCGAAGCGGCCGCTGTTGAAGAAGTACGGGCTCAGGCGCCCTGATTTGAGGGTGAACTGTCCGAACAGCAGCGCGCCGCGGGCGATGGCGAAATCGAGAAAAGCGCTCTGATAGTCCTGCATACCGGAATCCTGTGCCGATGGGATCACACATTGTAGCGGCAAAGCACGGCAAAAGGGTCAGACCCCTTTTCCCGGCACGGCCTGCCCCTTTTGCTGACCGCTTTGCTACAGTGTCGCCTTTGGCAAGGCTTGGGAAAGATCGATGCGCATCATCTCCGTGAACGTGAACGGTATCCGTTCCGCGGCCCGCAAGGGCTTCTTCGCCTGGCTGCGGACCACCGGCGCCGACATCGTCTGCGTGCAGGAAACCAAGTGTCAGGAACATCAGCGCGACGGCGAGATCCTGCAGCCGGACGGCTACTTTGCCTATTACCACGACGCCGAGAAGAAAGGCTACAGCGGTACCGCCATCTATAGCCGCGTCGAGCCTGTCCGCGTCATCGCCGGCCTCGGCTGGCCCGACATGGACGCGGAAGGGCGTTTCCTGCAGGCCGATTTCGGCGCGCTCAGCGTGATCTCGCTCTATCTGCCGTCGGGTTCGAGCGGCGAGCTGCGCCAGGCGGTGAAATTCGGTTTTCTCGACCGCTTCGCCGCGCGGCTGGGACAGATGCGCGGCGACGGGCGGGAATACATCATCTGCGGCGACTGGAACATCGCTCACACCAAGAAGGACATCAAGAACTGGCGCGGCAACCAGAAGAACTCCGGCTTTCTGCCTGAAGAGCGCGCCTGGATGGATCGGCTGTTCGGACCGCTCGGTTTCGTCGATGCCTTCCGCGTCGTCAATCAGGAAGACGAGCAGTACACCTGGTGGTCGAATCGTGGCCAGGCCTGGGCCAAGAATGTCGGCTGGCGCATCGATTATCAGGTGATCACGCCGGGGTTGCGCGATGAGGTCAGGGCGGTGGCGATCTACAAGGACGAGCGCTTCTCCGATCACGCGCCGCTGATCATCGATTACGACGGCGAACTCGCGCGCTGAGCGCGCACTGATCCAACGACGTCAATTCAGGCGACGTCAGCTCCGGTGACGTCAGCGCTGACGCACCTGTGCGCCGCCACCGCCGCGCGGATCCGATGCGGCCTGCACCGCGTCCCGGTTGCGATCCCAGATTACCGCCTGCATGTTGCCATAGCGTCTGCCCATCCGCTGCAGGGTGTGCCCACGCTTTTCCAGCGCGGCGATTTCCCCGGCGTCGAAAGCGTCGGGCTCATGGCTCACCGCGTCGGGGAAGAACTGGTGGTGATAGCGCTTTTTGCCGACCAGCGCTTCGGCATCGCCGCCACGCGAGAACTCCAGCGCCGCCAGCAGCACCATGGTGATGATGCGGCTGCCGCCCGGCGTGCCGATGATCGCCACGCGCTCGCCGTCATCGAGAAAGGTGGGCGTCATGCTCGACAGCGGTCGCTTGCCGGCGGCGATGGCATTGGTGCCGGCTTCCGAACCGATCAGGCCATAGGCGTTGGGCAGGCCGGGCTTGGCGGCGAAGTCGTCCATCTCGTTGTTGAGCAGCACGCCGGTGCCCGGCGGCACGAAGCCGGAGCCGAAGGGCAGGTTGATCGACAGCGTCGCGGCGACGCGGTTGCCTTCGGCGTCGAGCACGGAGAAGTGGGTGGTATCGCTGCCCGCGGCCTCGGCGGGCATGCCGGGCAGCATCGCGCTCGGCGTCGCGCGGTCGGCGCGAATCGTATTGCGCAGGCCGGCGGCGTAGGCTGGCGCAGTGAGCTCGGGCGGGATGGCGGTGAAATCCGGGTCGCCGAGGTAGACGGCGCGATCGCGATAGGCGCGGCGCATCGCTTCGATCACCAGGTGATGGCGCGTGACCGCATCCAGCCGATCGAGATCATAGCCGGCGAGGATGTTGAGCGCGGTGACGAGGGCGATGCCGCCCGAGGACGGTGGCGCCGCGCTGGTGATGCGGATGCCGCGGTACTCGCCGCGCACCGGCTCGCGCTCGACGATGCGGTAGGCGGCGAGATCCTCCAGGGACCAGATGCCACCGGCGGCGCGCACGCCGGCGCTCAGTGCCGTGGCGACGGCGCCGGCATAGAAGCCTTCGTGTCCCTGCGCGGCGATCGCCTCCAGCACGGCAGCGAGGGCGGGTTGACGCAGGATATGCCCTTCTTCCGGCGCCTTGCCGCCGACGAGGAAGATAGCCGCGGCATCGGGTGAGGCGCGCAGGGCATCGATGCGAAAGCCGATCAGATCGCGATAATGGCGATCCACCGCGAAACCCTCGCGGGCAAGGCGGATGGCGGGCGCGAGACTGACGGTGAGGGGCAGACGACCGTAGTGCCGGGCGAGGTGCGCGAGTGCCGCCGGTGTACCGGGAATGGCGGCGGCAAGCGCGCCGTCGAGCGAGGCGCGCCGCATCGGTTCGCCGTTCTGATCGAGATACATCGCTGCCGTCGCCGCCAGCGGCGCGCGCTCGCGGCCATCGATCATGCGTTCGACGCCGTCTTCGGCGCGATGCAGGAGCCAGAAGCCGCCGCCGCCGAGGCCCGAGCCGCTGGGCTCGACCACGGCCAGCGCCGCGCTGACCGCCACCGCTGCGTCGAAGGCGTTGCCGCCGGCGGCGAACGCTTCGAAGCCGGCTTCAGTGGCGAGCGGATGGGCGCTGGCAATGGCCGCGGCCGGTGGTTTTCCTGCCGCTGCGGCGCATGAAATGAGAAGCAGTACGATCGTCAGCGCGCCGCGCAAGAATGAGCGCGCGCCGGGCGACAGCGCTGACATGCCGGAAAGTTCGCGCCCCCGTTCCGGCCGGGGATGTCTGCGTATCGGGTCTATCCCATCAGCTTGAGGTACTTCTGGTGGAGTTCGTCCTGAGTTTCTTCATGATCCGGATCCTTGGGTATGCAGTCCACCGGGCAGACCTCGACGCACTGGGGCTTGTCGAAATGCCCTACACATTCGGTGCAGAGACTGGGCTCGATGACGTAGATTTCCGGACCCTGCGAGATCGCCCCGTTCGGGCATTCGGGTTCGCAGACATCGCAGTTGATGCACTCGTCGGTGATGATCAGGGACATGGTTACGGACTCGCTGCGGGTGCGCCGCTACAAGGCGCCGATTCTTGCGTGCGCTCTGGCCTAAAGCTTACCCCACTTTCGCGCGCAGCGCAGCCATCACCTGCGGATGGACGAAGGCGGAGATGTCGCCGCCGAGCGCGGCGATTTCCCTGACGAGACCTGAGGAAATATAGGAATACTGCTCGGCCGGCATGAGATAGAGCGTTTCGATATCCGGCGCCAGGCGGCGGTTCATGCCGGAGAGCTGGAATTCGTATTCGAAATCGGAAACGGCGCGCAGGCCGCGCAGAATCACCGCGGCGCCGCGTTCGCGCGCAAACTCGACCAGCAGGCGATCGAAGCCGCAGACCTCGACGTTGGTGATGCCCGCGAGCGCCAGGCGCGCCATGGCGATGCGTTCGTCGAGCGAGAACGTCGGCGCCTTGCCCGGGTTCGCCGCCACCGCGACGATGACGCGGTCGAACAGGCGCGCGGCGCGATCGACCAGGTCGGTATGCCCGTGGGTGATGGGGTCGAAGGTGCCGGGGTAGATGACGGTGCGAGTCATGACAGCGTTCTCCTGCACAGATGATAACCGACCTGCCCGGCGCTCCTGTTGTGCAGATAGTGCCAATTCGCGGGCAGTGCGGGCGGTGTTTCCGCCGCGTTCGCTTCCAGGTAGATCCACGCCGTCGCCGCCAGCAGGCCGGACTGCTCCAGCCGCTCGCAGGCCGCGGCCAGGGCGTGCTCGCGGTAGGGTGGATCGACGAAAACGATGTCGAAAGGCGCTGCGGTGCTGCTTTGCAGATATTCGAACGCATCGGAGCAGACGGCTTCGGCATGGTCGGCGGCGAGCAGTTCGAAATTGGCGTGCAGCTGCTGGATGACGCGTACGTCCTGATCGACGAAGGTCACGTGCGCCGCGCCGCGTGACAGCGCCTCGAAGCCGAGCGCGCCGCTGCCGGTGTAGAGGTCGAGGCAGCGTGCGCCGGGCACCGCTTGCTGCAGCCAGTTGAACAGCGTTTCGCGCACGCGGTCCGGTGTCGGCCGGATGTCGGTTTCGGTGACGAAACGGATGCGGCGGCTGCGCCATTGCCCGCCGATGATGCGCAGCTGTCCCTGCTGGCGCCGCTGGGCGCGGCCGCGCCCATATTTATTGCGCAGACTGGCCAACGGTTACGGTCACCATGCGCGCGGGATCGATGCGGCGCAGGAAGGCGTCGCGTACCTGTTCCTTGTTCACGGCTTCGACCTCGCTGTTGAAGCGGTCGAGATAATCGAGCGGCAGGCCATAGAAGCCGATCACCGCGAGATTGCCGGCAATGCTGCGGTTGCTGGCGATGCGCAGCGGGAAGCCGCCGGTGATGTTCTTCTGCGCGGCCGCCAGTTCTGCCGCGGTGGGACCATTGCCGATGAATGAGGCGAGCGTATCGGAGAGCACGGTCAGCGCGCCGGCGGCCTGGTCGTTGCGGGTCTGCAGGCCGAGCGTGAACGGGCCGGCGACACGCATCGGCGTGAAATAACTGTAGGCGCTGTAGGCGAGGCCGCGCTTCTCGCGCACCTCATTGCTGATGCGCGATACCAGCCCGCTGCCGCCGAGGATATGGTTGCCGACGTAGAGCGGGAAATAATCCTCGTCGAGACGCTGCAGGCCGGCCTGGCCGACGAGAACGTGCGTCTGGGTGGACGGATAGTCGATATGGACGCGGCGCGCTTCGCCGAGCGCGGGCACGGCGGGCAGTACGGGCGCCGGGGTGCCCGCCGGCAATGCGCCGAGCACGCGTTCCGCCAGCGCTTCCGCCTGGGCGCGTTCGAGCGCGCCGACGATGGCGAGCACGGCGTTGCGCGCGACGTAGAAGCGTCCATGGAAATCTTCCAGATCCGCGCGTGTCAGCGCGCGCAGGGAATCGCTGTCACCGAGCGGATGCGAGGCATAGGGGTGATCGCCGTAGATGGCGGCAAAGAACGCCTTGCTGGCGAGATCGCTCGGCGACTGTTCTTCGGCCTGCAGCGCGGTGAGCAGGCGGCCGCGTTCGCGTTGCAGCGCTGCCGGGGCGAAATCGGGCGCGCGCACGATCGCCGCCAGCGTATCGAGGGCGGAGTCGAGGTAGCGCGCTTCGCTCAGGCTGCGCAGATTGATCACTGCCATGTCGCGAAGCGACTCCGCGCTCAGCTGTGCGCCGAGATCCTCCAGACGTTCGGCGATGGCATCCGCGTCCATGCCGGCGGCGCCCTGGTCGAGCAGTCGGTTGGTGAGCTGGGCGACGCCCGGCCGGTCTTCGTCGCGCGCGCTGCCGGCGTCGAACACGATCTGCACGTCGACCATCGGCAATTCGGGCGCCGGCACGAAATAGACGCGGGCGCCGTTCTCGGTCTCCCAGTGCTGGATGTCCAGGCGCGCGCCGAAGGCGGCGCCGGCGAGCGTCCACAGCATGAGGCCGAGCAAGGCGGGCAGGGGGGCGAAGCGGTGGCTGGGATCAGTGCGCATGGCGGCCTCCCTGCGCGGCGGCGGACGGTCTCGATGCCGCCGGAGTGATCGGCAGCGGCTCCAGCACCGCCACGGTCAACTGCTCGTCGTTGAGATATTTGCGCGCGACCTCGCGCACCTGTTCGGCGGTGACCGCCTGGATGCGTTCCACATAAGCCTCCGACTGGCGCCAGTCGAGGCCGACGGTCTCGAGCATGCCGATGACCATGGCCTGATAGAACACCGAATCACGTTCATAGACATCGCTTGCCACCACCTGCGCCTTGATGCGGGCGAGTTCGGCCGGCGTTACCAGTTCCTCGCGCAGCCGTTCGATCTGGCGGCGCAGCGC
>CAYLYS010000002.1:0-5666 GCA_964388175.1 uncultured Chromatiales bacterium
CCAGCGCCGGCCTCACCGTGATGACGATCGGCGATCAGGCGCAGATCGCGACCGTACGCTTCGGCAGTCACGCCGCACGCCTCGGTGCGGAACAGGGATTCAGCATCACCGCGGTCGAACTGCCCGCCGGCGAGCGTCCGGCCAAGGAATGGATGTACATCCCGGCGCTGCTGCTGCTCGCCGCCGTCTGGCTGATACAGCACGCGCGCCTGCGGCGCGAGCGCTTCGCGGCCAGCTGATCATTGGCCGCGTTGAGACAAGGCATAGGCTGTTCGCTTGCCGTTCACGCGCGGCCAGCCGCCCCATATTCACGAGTGTCGGTGCATTTTAACCGCTTCTACAACCCTTACGCGGTCTTCATACTGATCACATGGATCTACCGAGGACATGTGTCATGCACAACAAGCCGTCTGTTACCGAGAGTAATGCACGCCAGCCAACGCTTTACATCCCCCATGGCGGTGGCCCCTGCTTTTTCATGGATTGGAATCCGCCCGACACATGGCAGCAACTGGCGGGCTTCCTCAAGCGTGTGGCGGATACGCTGCCGGCGCGGCCGCGTGCCATCGTCGTGGTCTCCGCCCACTGGCTCGAAGCGCAGTTCAGTGTCACCGGTCATACCCGTCCGCAGCTGATCTACGATTACTACGGCTTCCCGGCACATACCTATGAGCTGAGTTACCCTGCCCCCGGCGATCCGGCACTGGCAGCGCAAGTGGCGAGCCTGCTCAGCGAGGCAGGACTGGACGCGGGGGTGAATGCCGAACGCGGCTTCGATCACGGCATGTTCATTCCGCTGAAGCTGATGTTTCCCGGAGCGGACATCCCGGTGGTCCAGCTATCGCTGCGCCATGACCTGGAGCCAGGCGCTCATCTGAAAGCCGGCCGCGCACTGGCCGCGCTGCGCGACGAGGGCGTGCTGATCATCGGTAGCGGCATGAGCTTTCACAATATGCGCGCTTATGGCGATGCGCGGTATACGCCGATCTCGGCCGCATTCGACGACTGGCTCACCGCCACTGTGGAAAGCCCGCCATCACAGCGCAACAGCCTGTTGCAGGAATGGACGCAGGCGCCCCATGCGCGCCAATGCCACCCGCCGCGCGCCGAAGAGCATCTGATTCCCTTGCTGGTGGCCGCCGGTGCCGGTGACGATTCGTCGGGGCAGAGGATCTACTCGGAACGGATAATGGAAACCATCATTTCAGCGCATCGCTTCGGCTGAGCTCCCGTCGCGGCAGGGAAACATCGCGCAACGGCATCGTATCCATGGAAGGAAAGCATCATGCAGAAACGTCAACCGGGCCGTTCCTGTCCTCGCCCCTGAGCATACCGCGGCGGCACTGTCCAAGGACGGCGAGGCGAGAAAGCCGTGACCGGTAACTATTCGAGCATGCCGAGCAGATACAGCATCAGCATCAGCGTGGCGCCGCCGACGACGAGCATGATGAACAGCAGCATGATGGCAAAGATCGCGCGCGCCATGATATTCAGCCGTGCCGGCCATCGCCCTGCGGGGCTTCAACCAGATGGATGGGGTCGTCGGCAGGCGGGCAATAGGTCCACAAGGGCAAGCGGTCCGCCGCGTCCAGTTCCTTGGTGAATGAAGCGGAACAAGTCGGACAGACACCGGCGATGCTTTCGTTCTGCTCGGTGATGCGGTAACGCATCCAGGCCATCACCGGCCCGGCCAGCAACAAGGCCGGCACCAGCACGAAATGCGCGATCGGGATGGCGACCGTGATCAGCGCGAACAGCCACATCAATGCGAGCGTGCGCAGTGCACGCAGCAAACGGTCACGGGTATCGAAGCGCCGCACCTGCAGAGTGGCGGCGACGCGGGCGCCGTCACTGTTGGTAATCACGATGGCTCTGGTCTCTATTGTCGACATGGGCGGCGATCGTCCGGCATCTGTGCCGGCATTGCTGCGCGGGCACCGGTATCGGCACCGGCATCCGGAAGGGAGAGGATACACAGCCCGCGGGAGCGATGGCAAATCGCGACATTGACAGCGGGCGGCGCAATGATAGGCTGCTGCAGAGACAATCCGCATTTTCCACAGATGGACCCCATGCCCATGATCAGACGCATCATTCTGGTTTTCGTCCTGCTCTTCGTATTGCTCATCGCCGCACTCGTCGCCGCGCTGATATTCATCGATCCCAACGACTACAAGGATGAAATCGCCGAGCTGGTTCACGAGCACACGGGACGGGAGCTGCGCATCGTCGATGACCTGAGCCTGTCGGTCTTTCCCTGGCTGGGCGTGGAAACCGGCGAACTGGTGCTGAGCAATGCCGAGGGCTTCGGACCGGAACCTTTCGCCCGTCTCGAACGGGCGAAGATCAAGGTCAAGCTGATGCCGCTGATCCTGAGCCGCAGCATCGAGGTCGACACGGTCAGCGTGGACGGCCTGAAGCTGCGCCTGGAACTCGACCGCAACGGCCGCAGCAACTGGGAGGATCTCGCCGGGGACGATGACGACGAAGACAAGAGCGCGCCCGCCGAACCGGCCGAACTCGCCGTCGCGCTGCCGGCGGCGCTGACCATCGGCGGCCTGGAACTGCGCGATGCCTCGCTGCACTGGCTCGACGCCGCCGCCGGCAGCGACATCGAGATCCACGGCATCGCGCTGCAGAGCGGCAGGATCGAACCCGGCCAGCCGGTCGATCTGAGCCTGGGCTTCGATCTGCGCTCCGCCAGCTCCGCCACCAGCTCTGTCATCAGCGGCCGCGTCGATTTCTCCACTCGCATCACCGCGCAGTTCGACGAACAGCGCGTCCACGCCGACGCCCTGCGTCTGCAGGCGCGTCTTGCCGGCGCCGACATCCCCGGCGGCAGCGTGAACGCCGCGTTCAGCGGTGACCTCAAGGCCGACCTCGGCGCCGGCACGGTCGAGATTCCGGCCTTTACCGCCAGCGCCTTCGACGTCCGCATCGAGGGCGCCGTGAACGCCGCCCGCATCACCACCGACGAACCGCGCATCAGCGCCCGGCTCGTCATCGCCGAGTTCAGCCCGCGCAGGCTGCTCGCCGCGCTCGGCGAGGCGCCGCCCGCAACCACCGATCCCGCAGTGCTGAGCAAAGCCCAGCTCTCGCTGCAACTGGAAGCGGGCAGCGACGACGCCCGCATCACCGGCCTGAACGCGCGCATCGACGATACCCGGCTCGAAGGCACCATCACCATTGCCTCCTTCGCGCGCATGGCCGCGGTCTTCGATCTGAACGTCGATGCGATCGACCTCGACCGTTATCTCCCGCCCGGCGAGGAAGTCCCCGCCGGCAGCGCCGCCGCCGCGCCCGCCGCTGCGCTGGGGCTGCCCATGGAAACACTGCGCGGGCTGGATCTGCAGGGACGCCTGGCGATGGCGCAGCTCAAGGCCACCGGCCTGCAGCTGAGCCGGCTGCAGGCACAGCTGCGCGCCAAGGACGGCGTGATCCGGCTGAGCCCGATGACCGCCGCCCTCTATGAAGGAAACTACAGCGGCGATTTCACGCTCGATGCGCGCGGCGATGAGCCGCGCCTCGCGCTCGACACCACGCTGTCCGCCGTCCAGGCCGGCCCTCTGCTCAATGACCTGATGGAGTTCGACATGCTCAGCGGCGTCGCCGACATCCGCCTCAAGGCATCGACCCAGGGCAGCGCCGATACCGATCTGCGCCGCAATCTGAACGGCGACGGCAGCTTCTCCCTGCGCAACGGCGCCATCAAAGGCTTCAATGCGGCGCAGCTCATCCGCGAGACGAAGGCGCGCCTGCAAGGCAAGACCAGCGCCGGTGCGGACAACCGCGAAACCGACTTCACCGACCTCACCGGCACCCTCGCCATCGCCGGCGGCGTGCTGCGCAACAACGACCTGCGCGGCAATTCGCCCTATCTGCGCCTCGGCGGTGAAGGACAGGTGGATCTCGTGCGCGAACTCATCGATTACCGCCTGCGCGTGCGCATCGTCGATACCTCGGCCGGACAAGGCGCCGCCGGCCTGGACGAACTCAAGGGCATAGACATTCCGATCCGTATCAGCGGCAAATTGAGCGAACCCGGCTTCGGCCTGGACGGCGATATCCTGCGCGAACTCCTGAGCGGCCGCCTGCTCAAGGAACTCGGTCTGGGCACGCCGGAAAAGCAGGAAGCCGCCAAGCAGCAGTTGCAGGACAAAGCGCGTGAGGCGCAAGACCAACTGCAGGAGAAAGCCCGGGAGACGCAGGATCAGCTGCAGGAAAAACTGCAGGACAAGCTGAAAGGGCTGTTCCGGTGAACGGTGCGCGCGACGCGCTACGGCAAACGTACGCAGAAACCCCGGCCGCGGCGCTGCTCGCCTGGTTCGACCGGCACGGCCGCAAGGATCTGCCCTGGCAGGGCACGTCCGATCCCTACCGGGTGTGGATCTCCGAAATCATGCTGCAGCAGACCCAGGTCGTCACCGTCATTCCGTATTATCAGCGCTTCATGGCGCGCTTTCCGGACGTCGCCAGTCTCGCCGCGGCATCCATCGACGATGTGCTGCACCTGTGGTCCGGGCTCGGCTACTATGCGCGCGGACGCAATCTGCATCGCGCCGCGCGCCTGGTGCAGGAGCGCCACGGCGGCCGTCTACCCGCGGACATCGACGAACTGCAGACGCTGCCCGGCATCGGCCGCTCCACCGCCGGCGCCATCCTGGCGCTGGCGCTCGACCAGCGCCATCCGATCCTCGACGGCAATGTGAAAAGAGTGCTGACCCGCTACCACGCCATCGACGAATGGCCGGGGCGCGCCGAAGTGCTGCGCCGGCTGTGGCAGCTCGCCGAGGAAGCGACGCCGGCAACGCGGGTGCGCGACTATACCCAGGCGATCATGGATCTCGGTGCGACGCTGTGCACGCGCACACGGCCGGATTGCGGACGCTGCCCGCTCGCCGCCGGCTGCGCCGCTCGCCGCACGGAACGTCCGGCGAGCTACCCGCGCTCACGGCCGCGCGCGGACAAACCCGCGCGCACCGTCACCGTGCTGCTGCTGAACAATGCCGATGGGGAAATCCTGCTGCAGCGCCGCCCGCCGACCGGCATCTGGGGCGGCCTGTGGAGCCTGCCGGAGCTGCCCCCGGAAACCGCGAGCGATGAATGCGCCATCGACGAGTGGTGCGCACGCAGTCTCGGCCTGCGCATCGGTGAACGCCAGGCGCTGTCGCCGCTGCGTCACGAGTTCACGCATTTCACGCTGATGCTGTCGCCGCTGCAAGCGCAAGCCGAGGCACTGCCGGGCGTCATGGAGGAAGCGGATCGCGTTTGGTACAATGGCGCCCTTTCCGGCGCTTATGGCATGGCGGCGCCCATCCGGCGCCTGATCGCACGCCGCTAAACCACCGCACCCAGGTCACCGCATACAGGAGAAATCGATGAGCCGCACGGTTCACTGCGTCAAGCTCGGAAAAGAAGCCGAGGGACTGAGCTATCTCGTCTATCCCGGCGAACTCGGCAAGCGGATATACGACAACGTCTCCAAGGAAGCCTGGCAGATGTGGCTCAAGCATCAGACCATCCTGATCAACGAAAACCGGCTTTCCCCGATCGAACCGCGGTCGCGGCAGTTTCTCGAGCAGGAGATGGAGAAATTCTTCTTCGGTGATGGCTCGGCCCTGCCGTCGCAGTTCGTCAGCCCGGACAAGCCCGGCTAGCCTCCCCCC
>CAYLYS010000002.1:5766-33413 GCA_964388175.1 uncultured Chromatiales bacterium
GCGTCGGCGCTCACCGCGCAGCGGAAACCGACATCGGTGCTCACCGTTTCCGGCGGCGCGTGACCGCGGCGCGCGCCGCGGAAAAAAACGCTGAGCGCATAATGCCCGAGTCCCGCGCCGCCGCCGCGCACGACCTTGTGCTGGCGACCATAATCCTCATCCCAGTCCGTCGAACCGACGTAGGGCAGATACCAGTCGGCCACCCACTCCGAAACGTTGCCGCCGAGATCGCGCACGCCATAGAAAGAGACGTCGCCGGCAAAAGAGCCCACCGGCGCGCGCGACTCGTCGCTCTCCATCCCATCGCCGGCATTCGCCGCCCCCTGCTGCCAGTCATTGCCCCAGGGGTATTCCAGCCCGTCCGGTCCGCGCGCCGCCTTTTCCCATTCGGCCTCGCTCGGCAGGCGTTTGCCATGCCAGCGGCAGTAGGCATCGGCATCATGCCAGCTCACCGCGCTCACCGGCAGCCGATCGCGCTGGCGCTGGATGGCGAGCAGTTCGTCGAGCAGCGTTTCATGCGCCATCTCCGCGGTATCGGCGTCGTAGTCGAAATAATCCGCCGCGATCCAGCGCAGATTGTTCGGATGCGCGGTCCTCAGCTTGTCGTCACTGACGTTGTAGGCGGTCTGCACCCATTCCTCCGGCGCCGGATGCCCGCTTGCCGCGATGAATTGCTTGTAGTCCGCACTGCTCACTTCCAGGATATCGATGTAGTAGCCGTCGAGTCTGGCGCGCTGGGCGGGATGTTCATTGAGGTACAGCTCGGCAGCGAAACCGTAACGCAGACGCAGCCCTTCTTCGTCGACCTTGTCGCTGCCCATGATGAATGCGCCGGCAGGGATGTAAACCATGCCCTCCCGCGACGGCGGCTCGGCCGACAACCCGATTGGCGATTCGACCGACGGCTCGATCGGCGCCGCGACGGGAAGCTGCGCACGCTGCTGTTCACCACAGGCGGCGAGCGCCGCTGCCAGCCCCGCCAGCAGACACACGCCGATCTTTCTTTTCATCGCGCCCCTCCGTACCCCGCAATCGCTGCCACGTGCCGCATGATAGCGCCACCCGCGCCCGGCGGTCCCGTTCCGCCCGCTGCGCCAGGCCGAGCTTGACTCGGTATGGCGGCGCCGGGTTTAATACGCCTTCGCCGTGTTCGGCCCCGAGCGCGGCGCTCCAGCGGCCAGGTAGCTCAGTTGGTAGAGCAGGTGACTGAAAATCACCGTGTCGGCGGTTCAATTCCGTCCCTGGCCACCATTCCACCCCGCCTTGCGGCCGATTTGCGGCCGGCATTCTCGACAGGGCCGCGGGTATGGTGTAAATCATTGAAGAAATAACAAGACGCAAAATTCGGCGCGGTCCCCTCGTGTTATACTGTTGCTGTTTTTTCAGCCGACGATGACCGCAACAGGAGGACAATGACGCGTGCGTCATCCAGCCGGGCTCTCGATGCGATCTTATAGCAGCGCCAATCCGACCAAACACGCCTGGGCGCCGCTGCTCCTCCTCGCGGCGTCCGTTCTGTCCGCGCCTGCCCACGCCTTCGTCTACACCGTCGACAGCACCGACGACGCCGTCGATGCGGATACCGCCGACGGCATCTGCGCGACCGCCACCAGCAGCTGCACCCTGCGCGCGGCGATCCAGCAGGCCAATGCCTGGCCCGGCCACGATTTCATCATCCTGCCTGCCGGCACTTACACCCTGACGCTCGCCGGCCGCGGCGAGCAGAACGCCGCCAGCGGCGATCTCGACGTCAGCGACAATCTCACCCTGCGCGGCGCGGGCGCCGGCGTCACCGTCATAGACGCGGCCGGCATCGACCGCGCCTTCGACCTCATCGGCGAAAACACGCGGCTGGAAATCTCCGGCGTCACCATCACCAACGGCCGTGCCGAACCGCAGAACAGCCCGGCCGACAACGGCGTCGGCGGCGGCATCCGCAGCCAGGGCGTGCTGGTGCTGCGCGACAGTGTGATCAGCGACAACTTCAGCAATCCGTCCAATATCGGTTTCGCCGGCGGCGGCATCCATCATTCCAACATCGGCGAAGCGCTGACGCTGCTGCTGGACAAGGTCACCGTCAGCGGCAACAGCGCCAGCGGCACGGTCGCCAGCGGCGGCGGCATCGCCATGCTCAACGGCAATGCCCGCATCGAGCGCAGCGTGATCAGCGGCAATGCCGTCGACAGCCCGGAACTGCCGCCCGCGGGCGGTGCCGACGGCGGCGGCATCGGCGTCGGCAACGGCAATCTCACCATCGTCGACAGCACCATCAGCGGCAACAGCGCCATGCGCCGCGGCGGCGGCATCTCCAGCTTCGCCGCCGGACCCGCGCCGGGTGCGGGCATGCTCATCGAACGCAGCACCATCAGCGGCAACAGCGCCTATTTCGGCGGCGGCATCTACGATGACGGCGCGCCTTCGCGCACGATCGCCATCAGCAACAGCACCATCAGCGGCAATATCGCCGTGCCGCCGCCGGGCTCGGGCTTCGACGGCGCCACCGGCGGCGGCCTCTACCTCAGCAAGCCGACCACGCTGCTCAACGTGACCATCGCCGGCAACAGCGCCCAGATCGGCGGCGGCCTGTACGTCGACCCGGTCGGCATCGGCGGCGCGGGCGGCAACCAGGGTTCGGCCACCATTGCTCACACCATCATCGCCGGCGCGGCGATCGACGGCGGCACCTGTGCCGGCGCCGTCGCCAACATCACCGCCAACGGCCCGAACCTCGGCAGCAACGCCGATTGCAATATGGGCGGCATCGTCGCCGATCCCCAGCTCGGTGCCCTCGCCGCCGGCAACGGCGGACCGACCGCCGTGCATCTCCCGCTCGGCGGCAGCCCGGCCATCGACGCCGGCAGCAATGCGCTCTGCCCCACCGTCGATCAGCGCGGCTTTCCGCGTCCGGTCGGCAATTGCGACATCGGCGCCGTCGAATCGACACCGGGCGTACAGGCGGATCTCGCCCTGAACGGGCTGGATCACCCCGACCCGGTCGCGGCCGGCACCCCGCTCGCCTACACCCTCGACCTGGTCAATCAGGGACCGAGTGCGGCCACGGGCGCACAGATCAGCGTCAACCTGCCCGCCGGCCTGAGCTTTTCCTCCGGCGACGCCGGCTGCGCTCCCGCCGGCGCCACCGTCAACTGTGACGTCGGCGCCCTGGCGGCAGGCGCCGCCGCGTCACGCTCGATCACTGTGACGCCTGCTGCGCCCGGCACTGTCACTTCGACGGCGGGCGCCACCGCCGCCCAGAACGATCCGGTGCCCGGCAACAGCAGCGGCATCGAAATCGTCACCGACGTCTATACGCCGACCGACCTCGTCATCACCAAGAGCGCGGAAACGACCGGCATCGTCATCCCCGCCGGCGGCGGCGACCCGACCACGGGCACCATCAACGCCAACGACACCATCATCGCCGGCCAGCCCTTCACCTATATCCTCACGCTGGACAACACCGGCGGCACGGCGCGCAACACGCGCATTTACGACACGCTCCCCGAAGGCATCAGGCTGACGGCGATTCCGACCATCACTCCGACGGCGGCCGGGCGGGCGTGCTCGTTCGCCGGCCAGAACATCAGCTGCGAGCTCGGCGACGTACCGGCAGGCGCGGGTACCGCGGTCATCCGCATTCCGGTGTTGCCTGATACCCGCGGCACCAAGCTCAACCGCGCCCTCGGCAGCTTCGACGGCACCTTCGTCACCGCGCCGCCCGCCGATGAACTGCCGATCGAGGTGGACACGCGCACCGACCTGGCGATCGCCATGGTCGCCTCGGCCGAGCCGGTCACCGTGGGCGCTGACCTCGCCTACATCATCACGGTGAACAACAGCGGACCGTCCATCGCCACCGCACCGCGGATCGAAGTGGCGCTCGCGGGCAACGTCAGCTTCGAATCCGCCTCGGCCGAAGGCTGGAACTGCCAGGCTGCCGACGGCGGCATCGAGTGCCTGCGCGCTACGCTGAACGCCGGCGCGAGCTCCACCGTCACTCTCTTCGTCGTACCGCAGGCAGTCGGCACGATCACGGCCACCGCCACCATCGCCGGCGATGATACCGACCCCAACCCTGGCAACAATACCGCCGCGGTCACCACCAACGTGATCGCCGGCGTCGTCAGCCAGCACGATCTGGCGGTGAGCCTGATCGCGACGCCGAGTACCGGCGTCGCCGGCAGCAACCTCAGCCTGATCTCGATCGTGCGCAACATCGGCAACGATACGGCGGAGCAGGTGATACTGACGCAGACGCTGCCCGCGGGCGTGACCTTCCAGTCGTCCTCCTTCCCCTGCTCGCGCGACGGCGTTTTCCTGCAGTGCGACATGGGCACCATCATCGCCGGCACCGATGCCCGCATCACCGTCGTCGTGCGCCCCGAGGCGCCGGGCAGCATCACCACGTCCATCGTCGCTCTCGATGCCGGCGGCACCGATACCGATCTGTCGAACAACAACGCCTCGCTGACGGTAACCATCGAAGCCGCGCCCGGCCCCGGTCTGCGCGGCGGCGGCCATTGCTTCATCGCCACCGCCGCCTACGGCAGCTATCTCGATCCGCACGTGGTCACGCTGCGCCGCTTCCGCGACGAATACCTGCTGACCCATCCGGCGGGCGCCGGCTTCGTCGCCTGGTACTACGAGGTCTCGCCGCCGCTCGCGGCCGTGATCGCCGAGCACGAAGCGCTGCGTACGCTGACGCGCTGGACGCTGACGCCGGTGGTATACGCCGCCGCCTATCCGCTGCCCGCGAGCCTGCTCGCCCTCGGCATCGTGCTCGCGGCCCTGCGCCGCCGCGGCAACGCGTAAACGGCAATGGGCCGCTGCGGGCGCATCGGCAGAGTATTCTCACGCTTCCTCGTGCTGGTGCTGCTCTGTCAGTTCGGCGCCGCCCATGCCGGCTGGCAGGCGTTCCACCCCGCTGCCGATGCCGCAGCGACGACGACCACTGCCGCCACGCACGGCGCCGGCCATCACCCGCATGACGGCGGCAACGCCCACTGCGTCGACACCGCCGCCCTGACCGCCTGCGATCAACACGCCGCGCACAGCTGTCCGCTGTGCGCGGGCGCCTCCTGCGGCTCCGCACTGCTGACCCAACAGGCTCAATACTTCGTGCCGGGCTCTCCCGCGATGCCCGCCGCCGCCATCGTTGCGGCGCATTCCCACGCGCCGACCGACGCGCTGTACCGTCCTCCCGCCTTCGGCTGATCCGCTCCACCGTCGCCTGCGGATACTTCCGCATCGTGACGCATCGACATCCTGAACATCGATCACCGGCGCCGGTTCACATCGACGCCGATCCATACCCGGAGCAGATCCATGCCCATCATTCGCCATCCCCGCGGCCCTGGCGGCCCGCCCTCGCCGGCACGCCGGCGCTTCGTGCTCGGCACGGCATCGACCGCCGGCCTGTTCGCGCTCGGCTGCTCGACGCCGCCACGCGCCCGGCTCAACGCCCGCGCCGATCAGCTGTTGCTGAGCGGCAACCGCTTCGATCTCGATCTTGCCTATCGCCGGGTCAATTTCACCGGCGTGGAGAAAACCGCGACCGTCATCGACGGCATGCTGCCGGGACCGGTGCTGCGCTGGAAAGAAGGCGAGCAGGTCACGCTGCGCGTCAGCAACCGGCTCGCGGTGGACAGCTCCATCCATTGGCACGGCATCGTGCTGCCGGCCGGCATGGACGGCGTACCCGGTCTCAGCTTCGGCGGCATCGCGCCGGGCGAAAGCTTCGAATACCGCTTCCGTGTGCGCCAGAACGGCACCTATTGGTATCACAGCCATTCCGGCTTCCAGGAACAGACCGGGCTGTACGGCGCCATCATCATCGATCCGGCCACAGCACCGCCCTTCGCCGCCGACCGCGACTATGCCGTAGTCCTGTCGGACTGGTCGGATGAAGACCCGCACGCGATCCTCGCCAACCTCAGGAAGGAAAGCCATTACTACAACGTCAACCGGCGCACGATGCGCGACCTGTGGCAGGAAATCCGCGCGCACGGCGTTGCCGCCACCTGGCGCGAGCGCGCGATGTGGAACCGGATGCGCATGAGCGACCGCGATATCGCCGACGTCACCGGGCATACCTACACCTTCCTCATGAACGGGCACACGCCCGCCGAAGGCTGGACGGCCCTGTTCGAACGCGGCGAACGCGTGCGCCTGCGCTTCATCAACGCCGCCGCCATGACCTTCTTCGATGTACGCATTCCCGGCCTGAAAATGACCGTCATCGCCGCCGACGGACAGTACATCGAACCGGTTACCGTCGATGAATTCCGTCTCGGCGTGGCGGAAACCTGCGACGTTCTGGTCGAGCCGGCCGCCGATACCGCCTATACGCTGTTCGCCCAGGCCATGGACCGCTCCGGCTTCGCGCGCGGCACGCTCACTCCCGATTCGATGCTGCGCGCGGAGATTCCGGGTCTCGACCCATCGCCTGTACTCACCCATGCCGACATGGGCATGGCGCACGATGACCATGCTCATGCCGGGCACGATATGCATGGGGCGCACGATGATCACCATGCCCACGACGATCATGGGCATGATCATCACGAAGACGCGCATCATCACCCGCACGACAGCGGACTGGCCGCGGCCGGCGCAGGCACCTGGCGCACGCTGTCATATGCCGGCGGCAGGCTCGATCCGCACATCGACATGCGCGCTACCGCGCCGCGGCATCGCCTGGACGATCCGGGCCCGGGACTGCGCGACAACGGCCGCCGCGTGCTGACCTATGCGGATCTGCGCAATCTCTATCCCACGCCGGACCCGCGCGAGCCCGAGCGCGAAATCGAACTGCATCTGACCGGCAATATGCACCGCTTTCTCTGGTCCATCGACGGCGTGCCGTTTGCCGACGCCGAACCGCTGCACTTTCGCCACGGCGAACGCGTGCGCTTCGTGCTCGTCAACGACACCATGATGAGCCATCCCATGCATCTGCACGGCATGTGGAGCGATCTGGAAACCGGCGACGGCGAGCGGATTCCGCGCAAGCACACGGTCGTCGTGCAGGGCGGCGCGGTGATCAGCCATCTGGTCACCCTCGACGCGCCCGGCGCCTGGGCCTGGCACTGCCATCTGCTCTATCACATGGGCGGCATGTTCCGCGAGGTGCATGTGTCATGAAGCGGAATCACTATGAATATGCCATCGGTACCGCGCTGGCGCTGCTCGCTCCCGCATCGGTGCCGGCCGACATGAGCCATGGCGATATGCCGGTGTATCTGTTTTCGCTCGATCGGCTGGAACGCCGCGATGGCGGCGGCGATCCGCTGCACTGGAAGCTGCACGGCTGGGCCGGCAACGAACTGCGCAAGCTGCAGGTGAAAAGCGAGGGCGCGCGCCGCAACGGCGGTAATGAAGAGATCGAAGTGGAACTGATGTACAGCCGCGCCATCAGCCCCTACTGGGACGCCGGCATCGGCTGGCGCGGCGATATCGAACCGGATCCGCAGCGCAACTGGCTCGCGCTCGGCGTGCACG
Organism: uncultured Chromatiales bacterium; assembly: GCA_964388175.1. GTDB lineage: Bacteria > Pseudomonadota > Gammaproteobacteria > SZUA-140 > SZUA-140 > JAITWN01. The sequence continues at coordinate 13,267 of CAYLYS010000002.1, forward strand.
GCGTCGCGCCGTGGTTCATCGACGTCGATGCGACCTTATACGTCGGCGCTGCCGGACGCAGCGCGCTGCGCGTGGAAGCGGGATACGAAGTCCTGTTCACGCAGCGCCTGATTCTCGAACCCGCGCTGGAACTCGATGCGCACGGCCGCAACGATCCTGCGACCGGCAGCGGCGCCGGCATTTCCACCGTCAGCGCCGGCCTGCGGCTGCGCTACGAGATCACGCGCAAACTGGCGCCCTATGTGGGGATACACTGGCAGAAGCGTTACGGCAACACGGCCGCATACGCACGCGACGCAAACGAGGAAACGAGGGATGCACAGGTGCTGATCGGGCTGCGCGCCTGGTACTGAGCGCTGGCATTGAGCCCTGGTACTGAATCAGGAGAAACGGGAAGCTCAAAAACGAACGGGAGGCCGTTATCCGGCCCCCCGTCATTTTCAAACATTGCTCAACCGAAGGTGAGCTTGCCCTTCATCATGGCAAAGTGGCCGGGGAACGGACAGAAATATGCATATTCCTGACCTTTTTCCAGCTTGGAGGTGGAAAACGTCACCGAATGTGTTTCACCACCACCCACCAAGGGAATAAACGCGATGACGCGCCCATCACCCGGCGGCACATGATCGTTGGCCAGACCGGCAGCCATACCGGCGGTCGATACCGCCTGCATGTCAGCGGCTTTGGTCAGCACCCATCCATGGCCCATGGTCTGCTTGGGTAGCTTGCCGACGTGGTGCAGTGTGACTGTCACTTCCGCGCAATCGCCAGCAACCTTGATCTCGGGCACATTCCAGCTCATCTGGTCCGTACCGTCGATCTCGAAACTGCAATTGGCCGCGGCGGCCCCACTGAATGCAAGAACAAACGCCGCCAAAGATACCTTCTTCATCATAGACACCCCCTCTGCAAACTTCTTGAAGACAAGAAAAAACAGAGCTGGCGGTGCGACGCCTACTACAATGCTCAAACTGCGGGCAAAACGGCCTGGCATCACCAGATCTTTTACCAGTACTAGTTCCAGCACCGCTATCGTAAGAACAAGTGGGCAGTTTATCAAATAAAATCTTCCGCTCCCCGGCGGAGCATGGAGACATGGCATGAAATGACCACGCGCTCAGCGCAGATACTGCGACCAATCCCAGCCGGGCGCGCCGGAAACGAAAAAGTCGGGGTTGAGCAGGGATTCCTTGGTGTTGTAGCGCAGCGGGCGCATGGCGATATCGGTGACACAGCCCCCCGCCTCGTCGACGATGCAATGCGCCGCGGCAGTATCCCACTCCGAGGTCGGCCCCAGACGCGCGTAGACATCGGCCCGGCCTTCGGCGACGAGACAGGATTTGAGCGAACTGCCCATGCTGAGCAGCTCATGGGAGCCGAGGCGATCGAGAAACGCGCTCAGGCGGTCACCCGCGTGGGAACGGCTGCCGGCAACGACCAGTCGGCTCATGTCGAGCGGACGGACGCGGATGCGCACCGGCGTCTCGCCTTTCGGCTGGCGGTAGGCGCCGCGCCCGTGACAGGCGTAGTAGCACAAGCCGCTGACCGGCACCACGATGACGCCGAGAATCGGCACATGGTTTTCGATCAAGGCGATATTGACGGTGAATTCACCGTTGCGCTTGACGAATTCCCGCGTGCCGTCGAGCGGATCGACCAGCCAATAGCGGCTCCAGCCGGCACGCTCCTCGTACGGTATGGCGGCGGACTCCTCCGACAGCACCGGCAGCCGCGGCGTCAACGCGATCAGGCCACGTTCGATGGTTTCATGGGAAGCCATGTCGGCTTCGGTCAGCGGTGACTTATCCTCTTTCTGCTCGACGCTGAAGCCGGCGTCATAGACGCGCATGACATCCTCGCCCGCACGCCGCGCCAGCGCGATCACCGGCTCGAGCAGGGCGTCCACATCGCTTTGCACATCCACATCGCTGTTCATCGTTCCTCCTGCCTGTCTTGCGCCGCTTCCCGCGCCAGCAGGGCGCGCGTCATGAACAGCGCGGCGATGCTGCGCGCCTCGGTGCAATCGTCGCGGGCGAGCAGACTGTCGAGGTCCCGCAGGCGCCAGGGCACCACCTCGATTTCCTCCGGCTCGTCGCCGGGCAGGCGCTGCGCATACAGATCCTGGGCGAGCACGAGATGACTGATATGACTCAGATAACCCGGCGCCACGGTGAGCGAGGCAATCATGCGCAAACGGCGCGCGCCATAGCCGACTTCTTCCATCAGCTCGCGGTTGGCCGCGTCCTCGACCGCTTCCTCGCCCTCGATACGGCCTTTGGGCAAAGCAAGCTCGTAGCGCTCGACGCCGGCGGCATATTCACGGATCAGCAGCACGGTATCCTCATCGAGCATCGGGATCACCAGTACGGCGCCGCGCGGATTGCTGCGCAGGCGCTCATAGCGCGTCTCCACGCCGTTGGAAAATCTGAGATCGATCTGCTCGACGCGGAAGATGCGCGTGCGGGCGATGGTCTCGGCGTTTATGATCTCGGGTTTCCGGCGCATGATAGACTCCGGATTATAGCCATGGCCATGGGAATACCGCACCCTGAAATGTTAAGCAAATGATAAGCTGGAACAAAATCCGAACGGTGCTGCTCGATATGGACGGCACCCTGCTCGATCTCCATTTCGACAACCACTTCTGGCTGGAACATCTGCCGCAGCGCTATGCCGATCGCCACGGCCTGGATCGGGACAGCGCCCGCACGGAACTCTATCGGCGCTTCGAGGCGGTCAAGGGCACCATCGCCTGGTACTGCACCGATCACTGGAGCCGCGAACTCGACCTCGACATCACCCGTCTGAAAGAGGAAGTGGCCCACCTGATCGCCCTGCGGCCCGACGTCATCGAATTCCTCGGCGCCGTGCGCGCCAGCGGCCGACGCGCGGTGCTGGTCACCAATGCGCATACCGACAGCCTGGCGCTGAAGATCGCGCGCACCGGTCTCGATCGGCATCTGGACGCGGTGATCAGCGCGCACAGCCTCGGCCTGCCCAAGGAGGATCCCGCTTTCTGGCAACGCCTGCAGACCGTGGAGCCCTATCACCCCGCGCACACCCTGTTCATCGACGACAACGCCGCGGTGCTGGCATCGGCGCGCAGTGCGCACATCGCCCATCTGCTGCTGGTGACCCAGCCGGACTCCCGCCAGGGCGAACGCGCCGCCGACGGCTTCACCCCGCTGCGCGGTTTCAGAGACATCTTTCCGACGGATCCCGCGACCACCGCGAGCTAAAAAAAACGGGCGCATCGCTGCGCCCGTTCTCCGTTCACCGCAAGCGCTAGGCTTTCCCCCAGCGCTTGAAACGCTTCTTGCAGTACTTGAGCAGCGATTCGTAGCCGTCGAAGAACAGCTCGAAGCCCTCTTCCGCCGGCTCATCGAACTCGCAGTAGTCGTTGGAATGCTCGCGGCATACCGACGGCCGCTCGAAATAGATGCCGCACATGCCATTGGGAAGCAGATGCAGGCAGGTGTTGTTCACCAGCAGATACCAGCCGTCCTCATCCTTGTAGATCTGCACGCCGCTATGGGAAACCTGCCACAGCAGGTGTTCGAAATCGTGCTTCGAACGCGGCGCCGGGATCTGCTGCGTGATATAGGTGCAGCACTTCGAATTGGTGCAGAAACCACATTTGTTCTCGGGTGTGATCTTTTCCTGCAGTATGGGTATGACGTGCCCGGCGCGTACCATGACTGTCAGAAGCCGAGATTGAGACGCAGGCTGTAACTGTCGATCTCAGCGAAATCGGCCTGCGCGGTCACGCTGAGCAGCGGCAACAGGCCGAGACGCAGACCGAGATAGCCGCGCGTCTGGGAATCGTCGCGCGCCTCGAAGCCGAGGCCGGCGCGCTCGCGGCCCTCATACCATACCTGTCCGATGCCCGCGTAGGGCGTCAGCATGGCGAAGCCTTTGCTGATGCTGAGATCGACACCGTAGCTCGACAGCCTGAGATCGTCCACGCCGCTCAGCTTGCTGTAGTGCCCCATCACCGACAACGCCGGCGTCAGCGCGCCGCCATCGAGCAAGGCCTTGCGCAGTTCGCCGCCGACGACGGTGATATTGCTGCTCGGCACGCGGACATACGATGCGCCGACATCGAAGCCCAGCGGCAGACCCTTGCGCGCCACCAGGCGCGGCACCGGCAGCAGCGAAGGCGCATCGTTGTCGCTGACCGCCTGATCCCACAGATCGCCATCGAGATCGTAGGCCGACACCGAAAGGCCGAGCTCGAAACCGGTGATGCCGAGCGGCTCGGCGGGCGCCACCGGATTGTAGGCGATCACCGCGCCGAACTGATCGACCAGCGTATCGAAGGTCCGCTGATTGGAAATGCCGCTCAGATCGATATCGTTGCCGGCGGCCTGGGCCTGCATGGCGGCGAGGGAAATGCCCGCAGCGAAGATGAACCAGGGATTGCGCATGCTTGCCCCCTTATAAAAGCCAAAGATCACTGAAAGGTCGGGACACACCATGAACGCCACAGGCGCCGGCTTTCGCACACGGCATCTGGCCGCTGCCCGGCTTCTCTGCTAGGCTTGCCCCGTCATAGCGGTGGATTATGCCATACCTTCATCCCATGTCAGAGAGACAGGTGTCACAAGCATCCGATGAATGCTGGCTGCAGATACACCTGGAAGCCGCACCCGGCGCCGGCGAGGATATCGCCGAAGCGCTGATGCGCGCCGGCGCGCTGTCGGTGACGCTGGCGGACGCCGCCGACGATCCGGTGCTCGAACCCAAACCGGGAGAAGCGCCGCTGTGGCCGCACACAACGGTGACCGGTCTGTTCGACGCCGCCCCCGATCCGGACCAAGTGCTGCTGCACCTGCGCAGCGAACTCGCCACGGATATCCCGCTGCAAGCCCGCATCAACACGCTCGGCGGCGACGACTGGATCAGCCGCTGGAAACAGGATTTTCACGCCATGCGCTTCGGCGAACGGCTGTGGATCTGTCCGCACGGCGAAACCGCGCCCGATAACGATGCCGTCACCGTCAATCTCGATCCAGGGATGGCTTTCGGCACCGGCACGCATCCGACCACGGCGCTGTGCCTCGAATGGCTCGACCGGCACTGCCAGGCGGGAGACCGTCTCATCGATTACGGCTGCGGCTCCGGCATTCTCGCCATCGCCGCCGCCAGGCTTGGCGCCACGCAGGTCTGGGCGGTGGACATCGATCCGCAGGCGCTGCAGGCAAGCATGAGCAACGCCGCCGCCAACGGCGTCGCCGACCGCATCTGGACCGGCGAACCGCAGCGCCTGCCGGCCGTCACCGCGGACTGCCTGGTCGCCAACATTCTCGCCGGCCCGCTCATCGAACTGGCACCGCGCTTCGCCGCCCTGCTGACGCCGGGCGGACGTCTGGCCGTATCCGGCATCCTGCACGAACAGGCGGAGGCGGTCGCTGCCGCGCTGACAGCGCATTTCGTCGTCACCGGCCAGACTCGGCGCGAAGACTGGAGTCTGCTCCATGCCCGGCGTCGCTGAAAACTGCCCCTACTGCGGCCATGAGGTCGACGTCGAACAGCAGGACGTCGGCGATGGCCTGCTCGCCTGCGATTACTGCGGCGAGCTGTTCAATCGCCGGACGCTGCTGCCGTCCGATCACGAGGAAAACGACACGCCCGGCATCATCGGCGCACTCTTTGAGAAGGCGGCCGCGGAAAATACCCCGCAGCCGCCATCGCCGCCGATACTCCACGTAACACCCGAGGACAGACTCGGCCCGGCGACGCCAGTGCCTACACCGGCTCCTGCGCCCGTTCCCACTCCGGATTCCATACCCGCTTCCATACCAATTTCTGGCGCCGCCGCCATGACGGCGGCGACACCCGACACGGCGGACGACGCACTCGCGGAACCTGCCGAACCCGTGCGCGTACGGCGCCGCGGCCGCATGGCAACCGCCGGCTGGACCCTGGGTATTCTGCTGTTGCTGTGCGCGCTGGCGGCACAGTTCGCCTATTTCATGCGCGATGAACTCGCCCGCTACAGCGTGCTCAGGCCATGGCTGCTGCAACTGTGCGAATACGCCGGCTGCGAGATCCCCCTGCTGCGCGCACCCGAACAGATCCGCATGATCGCCAGGGACATACGCCGCCACCCCACGGCGCGCGACGCGCTGCGCGTCAGCCTGACTTTCTCCAACGATGCTGATTTCGTGCAGGCCTACCCTGTCATCCAGCTGCGCTTTTTCGACATGCGCGATCGGGTGCTGGCGCAGCGCCGCTTCATACCGCAGGAATATCTGCCGCAGAACATCGACATGACGGCGGGCATGCCGGTGCGAAGCGCATTGCAGACGGTGCTGGAAATTGGTGATCCCGGCACAAACGCCGTCAACTTCACTTTCGATTTCCTCTGAATCCCGGCGCGCGGGAACACGCGCGATCAGTGTTCCATCGCGGCATGCTTTATCGCAGGCGAGGGAGCGGGTATCATTATCCGCTTTCGATGCTCCGGCGCCCGCAGCGGGCGATATCGGCCGCTGTCACCGACGACCTTCTTATTATGCAGATCGGACCTTACAAACTGGGCACCAATCTGGTGCTCGCTCCCATGGCGGGCGTTACCGACCGTCCGTTCCGCCAACTGTGCCGAACGCTCGGCGCCGGCCTCGCCGTCTCGGAGATGGTGTCGTGCAATTCCCTGCTCTGGGGCAGTGCGAAAACCCTGCGCCGCGCGGATCACAGCGGTGAGGACGAGCCGCGCTCGGTGCAGATCGCGGGCGCGGACCCGGCGATGATGGCCGAAGCGGCGAAATACAACGTCGGCAACGGCGCCCAGATCATCGACATCAATATGGGTTGCCCGGCGAAGAAGGTCTGCAACGTCATGGCCGGTTCGGCGCTGCTGCGCGACGAGCCGCTGGTCGGACGCATCCTCGACGCCGTCGTCGGCGCGGTGGACGTACCGGTGACGCTGAAAATCCGCACCGGCTGGGACAAACAGCATCGCAACGCCCTCGGTGTCGCCCGCATAGCAGAGCAGGCGGGCATCCAGGCGCTGGCCATGCACGGCCGCACGCGTGCCTGCGGCTACAGCGGTGAAGCGGAATACGACACCATCGCGGCGGTGAAAGCGGCGATCTCCATTCCCGTCATCGCCAACGGCGACATCCGCAGCCCGCAGCAGGCGCGCCACGTGCTCGCCTACACCGGCGCCGACGCGGTGATGATCGGACGCGCGGCACAGGGGCGGCCATGGATCTTTCGCGCCATCACGCACTATCTGCGCACCGGCGAAGAGCTGCCCGAACCACCGGTCGCCTGGATCCGCGATCTCATGCTCGATCATCTCGAACAGCTCTATCGGTTCTACGGCGAAGATCTCGGCACGCGCATCGCACGCAAGCACATCGGCTGGTACAGCAAAGGGCAGACCGGCGGTGCCGCGTTCCGTCAGTTCATCAACCAGGCGGAAACGGCCGAAACACAGACCGCCGCCATACGCGAGTTCTTCGACCGCCTCGCCGCCGAAGTCGATCTGGCCGCATGACCCCTCCGGCCAGAAAAGATGTCACCAGCCGGATCGCGAGCTGCGTCGAAACCGCGCTCGCCGAGTACTTCTCCGATCTCGACGGCCACCAGCCCAACCATGAGCTCTACGACATGGTGATGAAGGAAGTGGAATACCCGCTGCTCAAGGCGATCATGCGCTTCACCGCGGGCAATCAGAGCAGGGCGGCGGAGATCCTCGGCATCAATCGCAGCACGCTGCGCAAGAAGCTCGAAAAGTTCGGGCTCAACAAATAGCAGTGGAAGGCGAGAAGGACGGTGCTTTTCAGGACACGCTGTTCGCCGTCCTGGCCGCTCGACGGCCGCCATCCATGGCAGCCGACGGTCCTGAAAAGCACCGTCCTTCCCGCCTCATCAAGTACCATTGACATGATTCGAAGGAGCATTCCATGAGCGCCGTCCGCCGCGCCCTGATCAGCGTTTCCGACAAAACCGGCATCGTCGATTTCGCGCGCGCCCTGCGCCGCCGCGGCGTGGAAATCCTGTCGACCGGCGGCACCGCCAGGCTGCTCGCGGACGCCGGCATCGAAGTGATCGAAGTCGCGGCGTACACCGGCTTTCCCGAAATGATGGACGGTCGGGTGAAAACCCTGCATCCGCGTATCCACGGCGGCCTGCTCGGACGACGCGGCATCGACGATGCGGCGATGGCGCAGGCCGGCATCCCGCCGATCGATCTGCTCGCCGTCAATCTCTACCCCTTCGCTCAGACCGTGGCGCGGCCGGACTGCACGCTCGCCGAAGCGATCGAGAATATCGACATCGGCGGCCCGACCATGCTGCGCGCGGCGGCCAAGAATCATGCCGCCGTCACCGTCGTCGTCGAACCGGCCGATTACGCGCGCGTCATCGCTGCGCTGGAGAACGGCGGCGGCGTCGACGATGCGCTGCGCTTCGAACTCGCCGTCGCCGCCTTCGAGCACAGCGCCCGCTACGAGGACGCCATCGCCGATTATCTCGGCGCGCGCCTCGCCGACAGCGCGGCGCCGCAGCGCTTTCCGCGCACGCACAACGTCCAGCTGCTCAAGGCGGAAGACCTGCGCTACGGCGAGAACCCGCATCAGCAGGCCGCCTTCTACCGCGAACGCGAACTCGCGCCCGGCACCGTGTCGGCCGCGCGCCAGATCCAGGGCAAGGCGCTGTCCTTCAACAACATCGCCGACGCCGACACCGCGCTGGAATGCGTGCTGTCATACCAGCGCCCGGCCTGCGTCATCGTCAAGCACGCCAATCCCTGCGGTGTCGCCGAACGCGACGACATCCGCGCCGCCTATGAAGAGGCCTATCGCACCGATCCGACCTCGGCCTTCGGCGGCATCATCGCCTTCAACCGCGCGCTCGATGCGCGCACGGCGAGCGCCATCCTGGAACGGCAGTTCGTCGAAGTGATCATCGCGCCTGAAATCGAAGACGAAGCGCACGGCATACTTGCCGGCAAGCCGAACGTGCGCGTGCTCGCCTGCGGCTTGCCCGCGGCCAGCCCGACGACGGCGCTCGACTACCGCCGTGTCAATGGCGGTCTGCTGGTGCAGGATCGCGACAGCGGCATCGTCGGCACCGCGGAACTGAAGGTGGTCACGAAGCGCGCGCCGAGCGCGGATGAACTGCGCGATCTGCTGTTCGCATGGAAAGTGGCGAAGTACGTCAAATCCAACGCCATCGTCTACTGCCGCGACAGCATGACCGTGGGCATCGGCGCCGGCCAGATGAGCCGTGTCTACAGCGCGCGCATCGCCGCCATCAAGGCGGCCGACGCCGGCCTGGAAGTGCGCGGCTCGGTGATGGCATCGGACGCCTTCTTCCCCTTCCGCGACGGTCTCGACCACGCGGCCGAAGCCGGCGTCACCGCGGTGATCCAGCCCGGCGGCTCACTGCGCGACCAGGAAGTGATCGCGGCCGCCGACGAACACGGTATCGCCATGGTCTTCACCGGCATGCGCCACTTTCGTCATTGAATGTGGTCATTGAACGCGTGTCATTGAACGCGGTTCATTGAACACCAGCCACTGAACGGCCGTCGCCGGGCGGCGGCGCGGGAAAACTACCGGCGCCGCCTTGCCCCGATCTGCGCACGCACGGATACTCTGCGCGCCATCAAGGCGGCCAGCAGCACAATCAACACCGAGCCATCGATCGCACCGACGCCGGAGCGCGTATCCGCGGCCGGCGCGGTGAATGCGTAGACAGCGACGATACCGGCAGCGCTGTTGCCGGCCCGATCGATCGCCAGCACGCTCACCGTCGCGGCGCTGTCGAGACTGAACGATCCCTGGTAACGCCGCGCCGGCGGCAGCGGCTCACCCGCCTCATCCAGTGCCGGCAGCGCGCCGTTCAGGGTATAGAACATGTCCACGCATCCCGAACCGGCGCCGTCGTTGCAGATCAGACCCATGCTCTGCGGCGCCGTGTAATTGCCGCTCGGATGCGTCGGCACGACCTGTGGCGGCGCCAGGTCGATCTCGTACACACTGCTCCGCGGCGTTTCGACGTTACCGGCGTCATCGACCGCGGACACGCGCAGCACCACCGTCCCGGCCAGATGCAGCAGCGGATCGACCTCGGCCGGCGGAATGCCGGGGTCCGGAAACAGCGCCGCCAGCGCAATCGGCGCCTGATAAACCAGCGACGATGCATTGGGCGCACTGCCGTCGAGCGTGTAGTAAATCGTGCAGGGGAAGTCGGGATGGTCATCCGCGCAGGTGAGCGTCACCGCTGCGATCGTGTCGCTGCCGTACAGACCGGACGGCAGCGACACGACGGTAACCGGCGCGACATCGTCGACGGCATAGCGCTCGGTGCGCAGCGGTTCGCGGTTGCCATCGGCATCCTCGGAAAAAAAGCGCAGCGTGGTATCCGCCACCGCCACGGTCAGCGGATCGTCGCCTGCGGTAGTGCAATCGGCAGGCACCTGCGGCTCTTCCTCTTCCGTCTCCTCTTCTTCCTCTCCCTCTTCCTCATCACTGCGATAGCAGATCCTAAGACACCCCGCACCGGTACGGTCCTCACAGCTCAGGCTGGCGGTAGTCGGCGCCTGCATGCTGCCGCCGGGCGGATCGATCACGGTCAGCGGAACGGCGACCGGAAACGCCGCCAGCCCGGCGCGCGCCGCGCCGGCGATGATGGTGAAAGCGCCGCCGGTGTACAGCATGCTGCCGTCGGCGCGCGGCATCAGCGCCGCGACCATGTCATCGCCATCCGGGCTCCAGGCCATCAGCGCCGGTGCGGCGGCATCGATCCTGAAAGCGGCAAGACGCGCGCGGGGTTGAAGCGCACCCTGCTCATCACGCGCAAAGGCGAACCCGCCGCCCGCGTAAAGACGTGGACGTGCGCCGAGCAGCGCCAGCGCGCGCACTTCGCCATCGATGCCGCCGTCCCACGCCCGCGGCGCCGCGCTGACGGCATCGAAGGCGACGAGATTGGCGCGGCCACCGGCCTGGAACAGACCACCCGCATACAGCGCGCCTTCATGCAATGCCAGCGCCCGCACGCGCGCACCCGCCTGCAGCGCAGGGTTCCACGCCAGCGCCGCCGCGCTCGCCACGCTCAGCGCGGCGAGCCCCGTCCTGCTCTGTCCGCCGATCACCGTGAATTCACCGCCGGCATAGACGCGCCCGCCGCCTTCGTCGAGCGCGATGACGTGTACCGGCGCATCGGCCAGGGGATGCCACGGCAAAGCGCCGCCGGTCTGCGCGACCCCATCGGCGCCCACGGGTATCGCCAGGCTCACGCTGGCGATACGATCGCGGGCAAGACCGCCGGCGACGCTGAAATCGCCGCCGAGGTACAGCGTCTGCCGATCGGCCGAGCGCGCCAGCGCACGCACGGCGCCGTCGGCGCCCGGATTCCACGCCAGCACCGCACCGGTCGCGGTGCCGACGGCGGCGATGTTCTGCCGATCGAGGCCGCGCACGCGAGTGAACTCGCCGCCGAGGTACAGCGTGGCGCCGTCGACCGATACCGCCAGTGCATGTACCGGCCCATCCGTATCGGCGATCCAGTTGGTGTCGACGGCGCCGCTCTGCAGATTGATCGCGGCCAGATTGCTGCGTCCCGCCGCCGTGGTGAATTCACCGCCGATGAACAAGGTGTTACCAGAGACCGCCACCGCCTGCACCGTGCCGGTGACGGTAGCGAAAGCCGCCAGCGGCGGTGCCGAGGCCGCGCGCGCGCCGGCGGTCACGCACAGACCCAGCGTCAGCAGCAACAGCATCGGCAGCAGCGCCGGCAACCCGCGCCTGGATCTAGGCATGGGCGCCTCCGCGGCGGCGGCGCCAGAACGCGGCGAGCAGCGGCAATGCTTCGAACCAGGCCAGGGCGCCGACCTCACCATGATTGCGCACGTATTCGCTGCGCGCCGCGCCCTCGGCATTGCCGGCGACGTCGACGGAGAAATAACGCAGCACCGTGGTGTCGCCGATGATGATCGGCCCGGTATAGCGCGTCGAAGCGAGGGTCGGCAGCGAACCGTCGACGGTGTAGTAGGTGGCGGCGCAGCCCGAGCCGGCATCGAAGCAGCTCAGCGTGACCGCCAGCGTACGTCCTTCGAAGATGCGCGAGGCGGGGCTGGCGGTGGTGACCGGCGCATTGATTTCGAAGACATAGACCTCGCGTCTGATGTCCTCGGCATTGCCAACGCGGTCGACGGAGAAGAACCTCAGCTCGATATCGGTGATGACGCTGATCGGCGCCACGTAGCGCGCGGAACTCGTATCGGGATCGCTGCCGTCGAGGGTGTAGTAGGTGGCCGCACAGCCCGAACCCGCGCCATCGTCACAGCTCAGCACGATCGGCGCGGTATCGCTGGCATTGAAGAGTCCGCCGGGCGGCGCGGCCTGCGTCAGCGGCGGCTGTCTTTCCGGCGCAAAGCTTGCCAGCGCCGCCAGCCCCGGCCGCGCCGCGCCGTCGATGAGGGTGAAAGCGCCGCCGGCATAGAGCGTATACGCTTCGGCGGCGACGTCCTCCGCCAGCGCCAGCACACTCACCGCGGCGTCGGTCGTCACCTGCCAGGCGTCCAGCGGTGTCGCATCGACCGCGCTGACCGCCGCCAGATTCGCGCGTCCGACACCGCCCACGCGATCGAAACGGCCGCCGAGATAAACGACCGTGCGATCGAGGACCATGGCGATCGCATCGACCGCGCCTTCGAGCTGCGGATGCCAGGACAGCGGCGCGGCGGTCCCGGTATCGAAAACGGCAACGCCCGCCTGCGACGCACCGGCGACGGTGGTGAAATCGCCGCCGGCATAGATCCGATTCTGATCCGGCACATGATGCAGCGCGTGCACCGTGCCGTCGGCGATGGCCGGCGCCCAGTCCGTGGGCGAGAAATCACGCAGATCGACGGCAACGAGTCGGCGCGTTTCGCTGGTTTCGTCCGCCGCCTCCTCCTCGTCGGCCAGTACGAATGCACCGCCGACATACAGCTGTCCCGCGCCCACGGCGAGCGCATGAACATCGGCGCCGGGCTCGAACAGCGGCTGCTGGCCGAGGCCGGTGAGTGCGCCCACGCCGAGCAGCGTCAGCTCGGCGACGCCGTAACGCATGGCATTGGCGACCTGGCCGAACGCGCCGCCGATGAACAGCGAAGCGCCATCGGCCGTGGATGGGACCATCGTCCGTACGCTGCCGTCGGCGCGGGGATTCCACGCCCGCGGCACGCCGAATGCGGTATCGACAGCGGCCACACGGCTGCGGAACTGTCCGCCCACAGCGGTAAAGTCACCGCCGAGATACAGCGTCGTGCCATCGGGAGACAGCCACAGCGCACGCACGATGCCGTCGGGCGCGGGATCCCAGTCGGTGGCCATGCCACTCGCCACATCGATGGCCGCCAGGTAGCGTCGCGGCAACGCCGGCCCCTGCAGCGGATCCGCCGGTCCGACCGCGGTAAAATCGCCGCCGATATAGAGCACGCCACGCTCGGCGTCGAGCGCAAGCGCCTGCACAGCGCCATCGGTCACCCACAGATCCTCGCGCAGCTCCACGGCGCCCGCGGACTTCCAGGCCGCATACCCCGCCGCCATGAGCCACAGCAGCGAGATCAGGCACAGGCGCACGGCGAGGCGGGCGCGTGGCGATGGAAGCGGGGCTGTGATGCTGGCTTTCATGGGATTTTGCGGACGCGGGACGGCGCGGTAGAAACGGGATTCACATCGGCGCAGATGAACGATCGCGGGATCTCCATATTACACTCCGGAGCGGGAAAGAAGATACGGCCTCGCCCGCAAGCCGGCTTCACGACAACCCGCAGAGGCACCCGGAAGAGAGCCCGGTAAACAATCCGGCAAGACAATCCGGGCTGGCATCTCCGCGCACGGCCATTCACCCGTAGCGCGTCCGGATGCGCGGATAAGGTATCCTTAGCCCCCTGAGCGACAGTCAGGGACCCAATACGGCAATGAACATTCTCATCATAGGCGCCGGCGGACGCGAGCACGCGCTGGCCTGGAAAGCAGCCCGCTCCCCGCTCGCCGGCCGCGTGTACGTCGCGCCCGGCAACGCCGGCACGGCGCGCGAGCCCGGCGTGGAAAACGCCGACATCGACGTACTCGACATCGACGGCCTGCTGCGCTTCGCGCGTGAAAACGACGTCGGGCTCACCATCGTCGGCCCCGAAGCACCGCTGGTGGCCGGCGTGGTGGACGCTTTCCGCGCCGCCGGCCTGCGCTGCTTCGGTCCGAGCCGCGCCGCCGCGCAACTGGAAGGCTCCAAGGCCTACGCCAAGGCTTTTCTGGCCCGCCACGGCATTCCCACCGCCGCCTACGGCGTCTTCAGCGAGCGGACGCAGGCCGAAGCCTGGATACGGGAACGCGGCGCACCGCTGGTGGTGAAAGCCGACGGGCTGGCGGCCGGCAAGGGCGTGATCATCGCCCACAGCGAGCAGGAAGCCATCGCCGCCGTCACCGACATGCTGGAAGGCAATGCCTTCGGCGACGCCGGCCACCGCGTGGTGATCGAGGAATTCCTCGCCGGCGAGGAAGCCAGCTTCATCGTCATGAGCGACGGCCGGCACATCCTGGCGATGGCGAGTTCGCAGGATCACAAGGCGCGCGACGACGGCGACACCGGCCCGAACACCGGCGGCATGGGTGCCTACTCGCCGGCGCCGGTGATCACGCCCGCCATGCACGAGCGCGTCATGCGCGAAGTGATCGAACCCACCGTGCGCGGCATGGCGGCGGACGGCATCCTCTACACCGGCTTTCTCTACGCCGGATTGATGATCGCCGCCGACGGCACGCCGCGCGTGCTCGAATTCAACTGCCGCTTCGGCGACCCGGAAACCCAGCCGATCATGATGCGCCTGCGTTCCGATCTGGTGGAACTCTGCCTGAAAGCGGTGGACGGCCGGCTGGACGAAGCGCACGCCGACTGGGATCCGCGCTGCGCGCTCGGCGTCGTGCTCGCCGCCCGCGGCTACCCCGGCGACTACGACAAGGGCGACCGCATCGATGGCCTGGAGAACCCGCCTGCCGACGAGGCCAAGGTCTTCCACGCCGGCACCGCGCTGCGCGAGGGACGCGTGGTCACCGCCGGTGGCCGCGTCCTGTGCGTCTGCGGCCTGGGTGATTCCGTCTCTGCCGCACAGCAGCATGCCTATGCGGCAGTCGCCGGCATCCACTGGCCGGGCATGCAGTACCGGCGCGACATCGGCTACCGCGCGATCGCGCGCGAGCGCAAGGCATGAGGTCTCATTGAGCCGCTTGAGCCGGACACCGCATTTGCGTTCTGCAGCATGGCGGACCGCTCCTTACCGGACCGTCGACGCCCGGAGTAGTATCGGGGATGGCGCCGTCGAGCGTGCAGGGATGCGATAGCGAGTCCGGTAAGGAGCGGCCCCCTCCGCCATCACCGGCACGATGAACAGACACGACAACGGCATCTCTCCAGCGAACCCGATACACGCATGAACCACTGGCGACTGGCACAGGCGAGACGCTGCATCGAGGCCGGCGGCATCGTCGCCTATCCCACCGAAGCGGTCTACGGCCTCGGCTGCGATCCGCTCGACGCGCAGGCCGTCCTGCGTCTGCTGCGTATCAAGCGGCGCGCACTGGAGCAGGGCCTGATCGTGATCGGCGCGCACTTCGAACACATCGCCCCGTTCATCGGCGCGGTCGAACGCCGCGCGCTGGCGCGGGCGCGGCGCAGTTGGCCCGGCCCGCACACCTGGCTGCTGCCGGCCGCGCCGACGGTGCCACCGTGGGTGCGCGGCGCGCATGCGAGCATCGCCCTGCGCATCACCGCGCATCCGACCGCCGCCGCGCTGTGCGAGGCCGTCGGCGGCGCCATCGTCTCCACCAGCGCCAATGTCCATGGCCAGCCGCCCGCGCGCAGCGCGCTGCAGGTACGGCTGCAGCTCGGCGACGAGGTCGATTTCATCCTGACCGGCACCACCGGCAACAGCGCCCGGCCGACGCCGATCCGCGACGCGCTCAGCGGGCAAACGATCCGCGCCTAGGGCCTGTTCAACACGGGCTACACGCCGGCGGCGGGCTGGGTTAGAATCGCAGCAGCCATTCCCACACAGGAAACAAGAGAATTATGAGCCAACCCGATATCTCAGCGGTCAAGGAATACCTGCTCGGTCTGCAGACCGGCATCACCGCGGCGCTGGCAGAGGAAGACGGCAGCGCCGTTTTTGCCGAGGATCGCTGGGAACGCGAGGAAGGCGGCGGCGGACGCAGCCGGGTACTCCATGAAGGCGCTGTCTTCGAACAGGCCGGCGTCAATTTCTCCCACGTCACCGGCGCCAGCCTGCCCGCCGCGGCCACCGCCAGCCGCCCCGAACTGGCCGGCCGGCGCTTCGAGGCGCTGGGCGTGTCGCTGGTGATCCATCCGCGCAATCCCTATGTGCCGACCTCGCACGCCAATGTACGCTTCTTCATCGCCAGCAAGGACGGCGCGGCGCCGATCTGGTGGTTCGGCGGCGGCTTCGACCTCACTCCCTACTACGGTTTCGAGGACGACGCGCACCACTGGCACCGCGTCGCGCACCAGGCCTGCGCGCCCTTCGGCGAAGGCGTATACGAGCGCTACAAGCACTGGTGCGACGAATACTTCTATCTGCGCCACCGTAAGGAGCCGCGCGGCATCGGCGGCCTGTTCTTCGACGATCTCAACGAATGGGGCTTCGAACGCTGCTTCGATTTCATGCGCAGCGTCGGCGACCGCTACATCGCCGCCTACCGCCCCATCGTGGCGCGGCGCAAGGACATTCCCTACGGCGAACGCGAGCGCGACTTCCAGCTCTACCGCCGCGGGCGTTACGTCGAATTCAATCTGATCTACGACCGCGGCACCCTCTTCGGCCTGCAGTCGGGCGGACGCACCGAGTCCATCCTGATGTCGCTGCCGCCGCTGGTGAAATGGCGCTACAACTGGCGGCCGGAAGCCGGCAGCGAAGAAGACCGGCTTTATCGGGATTTTCTCCGGCCGCGGGACTGGCTGCGGGAAAGCTGACGGGAAGCCGGGGGGAAGTTCCGCCGCTATCGGGCTGCCGCGGCAAACGCCGCGCAGTCCGGTTTCATGCCGGGCAGAACGGGCGCGCCTGCCGCCGCTGCGCGGGCGGACGGATCAGGCAAGCACATCACTCGCGGCGCTCTTGCGCCGGATCGAACGCGCCGATCTCCTGACCGAGGCGATCGACCAGCGTCTTGTACTCGCCGCTGTCGGTGATGGCGCTGCGCTCGCGCTGCAGCGTCGCCTTGAGATGCTCGATGACGCCGTCGTAAATGGCATCGCGCTGCTGGGACAGCTCACGGTACTGATAGCTCTGCACGATGTTCCCGGCGACGCTCAGCGCCAATATGGCCAGGATGAAAACATTGACTTTACCCATCTTCGGTTTCCTTTGGTCCGGGAGAGATCAGGGGGAATTGGATCGTTTGCCGCCGGCAGACGCGGTCGGCGCGTCTAGCTTATCCGAGAACCCGTTGCAGCGGCCATCGCCGTTTCCCCAAGTGCGGACGCGCCGCACACATCAGCCCGCATCCCCCGCATCTATGGCGCAATAGACCGGACACGGCGCGGCATGCCACTGCGCGGGCTCGACATCGAGCCGCACCGCGCTCAACGCACCGCCCCAGACACAGCCCGAATCGGTGGCGTAGATGCCCGCGGCCTGATAGGCGCCGAGCGCGGACCAGTGTCCGAAAACGATGCGGGCATCCGCGCTGGCGCGCCCCGGCACTTCGAACCAGGGCATGAGACCGTCGCTGCGTCCGCGCACCGCGCCCTTGGCGCGCAGGTGCAGCCGGCCGTCGCGATCGCACAGCCGCAAACGCGTGAAGCAATTGAGCGAGAAACGCAGGCGCTCCATGCCCTGCAGCTCATCCGACCATCGGTCGGGCTGATCGCCGTACATGGCGGCGAGGAAATCACGCGCCTGCGCCGAACGCAGCGCCGTTTCGATCTCGCCGGCGCAGCGCGCGGCGAGCGCGATGTCCCACTGCGGCGCGAGACCGGCGTGCAGCAGCACGAAGCCGCGCTCGGAATCGCGATGCAGGAGCGGACGCGTCTGCAACCATTCGAGCAAGGGCTCGCGGTCCGGCGCCGTCAGCACATCGGTGAAGGTATCGCCGCCATGCGGGCGGCGCGTTCCCGCCGCCGCGGCGAGCAAATGCAGATCGTGATTGCCGAGCACGGTGACGGCATTGTCGCCGAGCGATTTGACGAAACGCAGCACCTGCAGGGAACGCGGCCCGCGGTTGACGAGGTCGCCGGCGAACCACAACTGGTCGGCATCGGAACGGAAAGCGATGCGTGTGAGCAGCGCGCGCAGTTCCTCGTAGCAACCCTGCACGTCGCCGATGGCGAACAGCGCCATATCAGTGCGCCTCCGCCGATGGTACCGGCTCCTGTACCGACGTTGGCGGCAGCACACGCAGTTGCAGCGTGACCGGCCCGTCGTTGACCAATGCCACCTGCATGTCGGCGCCGAAGCGGCCGCGGGCGAGGCGCAGCGGATAGCGTGCGGCGCACGCCACGCAGTAGTCGAACAGGCGTTCGCCCTCGGCGGGCGCGGCCGCCGGCGTGAAGCTCGGACGCGTCCCCTGGCGAGTATCGGCGGCGAGAGTGAACTGGGAGACCAGCAGCAGATCGCCGCCGCTGTCGAGCAGGCTGCGGTTCATGCGACCGTCGGCATCGGCGAAGACGCGGTAATTCACCAGGCGTTCGATGAGGCGTTCGGCCTGCGCTTCGGCGTCGCCGCGCTCGACGGCGATGAATACCAGCAGACCGGCGCCGATCCCGGCGATGCGCTCCTCATCCACCGTCACCGCAGCCGAACGCACGCGCTGCAGCAGCGCGATCATGACAGGCAGCGCACCAGTTCGCCGACGGCGCGCACCAGCGCATCGGTGGTGCCGCGCTCGGTGGCGGAATGGCCGGCATCGGGGATGATGCGCAACTCGGCGCGCGGCCAGGCCTGATGGAGACGCCAGGCGTTTTCCAGCGGGCAGACCACATCATAGCGCCCATGGACAATGACACCGGGAATGTCGGCGAGGCGCGGCGCATCGCGCACCAGCTGATCGGGCTGGAGGAAGGAATCGTTGACGAAATAATGGCTCTCGATGCGCGCCAGGCTGAGCGCCGTGTACGGATCGGAAAAATGATCGACCACTTCCTTGCGCGGCAGCAGCGTCGAGGTCTTCGCCTCCCAGCGCGACCAGGCCTTGGCGGCCGCCATGCGCGCGATCTCGTCCTCGCCGGTCAAACGGCGATGATAGGCATGCAGCAGATCGCCGCGTTCGGCCTCGGGTATGGGGCGGAGGAATTCTTCCCAGTAATCGGGGAACAAACGGCTGGCGCCTTCCTGGTAGAACCAGCGGATTTCCTCCGGCCGGCACAGGAAGATGCCGCGCAGCACCAAGGCGAACACGCGCTCGGGATAGGTTTCGGCGTAAGCAAGGGACAGCGTCGAACCCCAGGAGCCGCCGAACAGCAGCCAGCGCTCAATGCCGAGATGCTCGCGGATGCGCTCCATGTCGGCGACCAGCGCCCAGGTATCGTTGCCGTTGATTTCG
The DNA here is from genome assembly GCA_964388175.1 of uncultured Chromatiales bacterium. GTDB lineage: Bacteria > Pseudomonadota > Gammaproteobacteria > SZUA-140 > SZUA-140 > JAITWN01. Next base: position 32,820 of record CAYLYS010000002.1, read on the forward strand.
GCGTGCGGCGTCGAGCGGCCGCAGCCGCGCTGATCGAACAGCACGATGCGGCAGTTTTCCGGATCGAAGAAGCGGCGATGGTAAGGTTCGCAGCCCGCGCCCGGCCCGCCGTGCACGAACAGCACCGGTACACCGCCCGGACTGCCGCATTCCTCGACGTGCAGCACGTGGGGCGGATCGACGGCGAGGGAATGCGTCGCGTAAGGCCGGATGGCGGGAAAGAGGCCCATCACGCGCGCTTGCTCATGGCGAGGCGGCCTGCTCGCCGGTATCCGCCGGGTTCTGTCCGCCGATGATGGCGTTCATGAGACGCAGGCCGCTGAACGCATCCTTGGCGTAATGCACCCGGTCGGGCTGCGTGTAGGCCTGGCGGCAATCGCCCTCGACGTAGCGGCGGGTCAGCGCCGCGCCGCCGAGCAGCACCGGGATGTCGATACCCTGGCGTTTCATCTCTTCCAGGTTTTCCTTCATGATCACCGTCGATTTCACCAGCAGCCCCGACATGCCGATGGCGTCGGCATTGTGCGTGCGCGCGGCGTCGATGATGGTGGCGATCGGCTGCTTGATGCCGAGGTTGACGACCTCGTAGCCGTT
>CAYLYS010000002.1:33423-92500 GCA_964388175.1 uncultured Chromatiales bacterium
CTTGCCGATGTCGTGCACGTCGCCCTTCACCGTCGCCAGCACCAGTATCCCTTTCTCGCCGCCTTCGAGGCGCTCCATATGGGGTTCGAGGAAGGCGACCGCGGCCTTCATCGTTTCCGCCGATTGCAGCACGAAGGGCAGCTGCATCTGCCCGGCGCCGAACAGTTCGCCGACCACCTTCATGCCGTCGAGCAGCAGCTCATTGATGATGTCGAGCGGCGCGTAGGTTTCCATCGCCGTGCGCAGATCATCATCGAGACCCTGGCGGTCGCCGTCGATGATGCGCTGCTTGAGCGCTTCTTCTATGGTCGCGGGCCGCGCCTTGATCTCGCCCGCCGCTTTGACGTCCTTGAACAGATCGACGAAATGCAGCAGGGGATCGCGGCCGTCGCGCCAGTTGTTGAAGATCAGATCTTCGGCCGCGATGCGATGCGCCTCATCGATGCGGTGCAGCGGCATGATCTTGGAAACGTGGATGATCGCCGCGGTCATACCGCGCTGCTGGGCGTGGTGCAGAAAGACCGAATTGAGCACGTGACGCGCCGCCGGCGCCAGGCCGAATGAAATATTCGACAGGCCGAGCAGGATCTGGCAGCGCGGCAGTTCGCGCGCGATCGCCTCGATCGCGTTCAGCGTATTGACGCCGTGCTCGCGATCATCGTTCATGCCGGTGCAGATGGTGAATGTCAGCGGATCGAACATCAGATCCTCCGACGCCAGCCCGTACTGATTGACCGCGAAGTCATGCAGGCGATGGGCGATTTCGAGCTTTCTCTCGACGCTCTTCGCCATGCCCTCCTCGTCGATGGTCAGCGCCACCACGGCGGCACCGAAGCGCCGGGCATAGGACAGAATGGTCGCCGCTTTCTCCTCGCCGTCCTCGAAATTGATCGAATTGATGATGCTCTTGCCGCCGATCATCTTCAGCGCCGCCTCGAGCACCGGCGTTTCGGTGGAATCGATCACCAGCGGCACGGTGATCTGGCCGCGGTAACGCGAAATCACCTGGCACATGTCCACCGCCTCGGGCCTGCCGACATAGGCGACACAGACGTCGATGGCATGGGAACCTTCCTTGACCTGCTCGCGCCCGATGGCGGTAAGCCCGTCCCAATCCTCGACCGCGAGCAGCTCGCGGAACTTCTTCGAACCGTTGGCGTTGGAACGCTCGCCGACGGCGAATACCGCGTTCTCCTGGCGCAAGGGCACGCTGGTATACAGCGAGGTGACCGCCGGCAGCAGCGTCACCTCACGCCCGCGCGGCGCCGGATCGGGGCGCGCATCGATCATCTCGCGCAGCCGCGCGATGTGCGCCGGCGTCGTCCCGCAACAGCCGCCGATCAGGCTGACGCCGTCTTCCTCGATGAAGCGCTGCTGCCAGTCGGCGAGTTCCTCCGGACCGAGCGGATATTCGGTCTTGCCGTCGACCAGCATCGGCAAACCGGCATTGGGCATCACCGAAATGAGGCCGGGCCAGTTCTCGCCGAGATAGCGCACGTGCTCGGCCATCTCCGAAGGTCCGGTGGCGCAATTGAGGCCGATCGCGTCCACCTTCATGGCGGCGAGCGCGGTCACCGCGCACGCCATGTCGGAGCCGACCAGCATGGTGCCCGTGGTTTCGATGGTGACCTGGGCGAAGATCGGCACGTCCTCGCGACCCTGCTCGCGCGCGGCGCGGCGGCAGGCGCTGATCGCCGCCTTCATGGTGAGCAGATCCTGATTGGTTTCGAGCAGGAGAACATCGACACCGCCGTCGAGCAGGCCGCGCACCTGTTCGTAATAGGAGTCTTCGAGCATGTCGAAACCGATGTGACCGAGGCTCGGCAGCTTGGTGCCAGGCCCGATCGAGCCGATGACGTAGCGCGGCCATTCGGGTGTGGCGAACTCGGCCGCCGCTTCGCGCGCGAGTTCGGCGGCGAGGCGGTTGAGTTCATAGGTCTGTTCGACCAGATCGAATTCGGCGAAGACCACCTTGTTGGCGCCGAAGGTGTTGGTTTCCACGCAATCGGCGCCGGCGGCGAAATAAGCCCGGTGCATGCCACGCACGAAATCCGGCCGTGTCCGGCACAGGATTTCAGAGCAGTTTTCCAGACCGAGAAAATCCCGATCGACGTCCCAGTCTTCGGCCTGGATCAGCGTGCCGGTACCGCCATCACAGAGCAGCACACGCCGGCGCAGGCGATCGATGAAACGCTCCTGGTTCACAGCATCGTTCACAGTATCTTTCCCCGCATCAGTCCCGGTATCGATCATGGGTATCGATCATGAGCCATGAATCAAACCTGTTATCATACCCGCAAAACGCGTGCCCCACATTGTCACGACCGCCTTTTTACATGCGAGCGACACTCATCAAGCTCTTCATGCGCTTTTGCGCCTTGCTGCCGCTGCGCGCCGCCCATGCCGTCGGCGCCGGCGCCGGCAGCCTGCTGTCGATCCTGCCCAATCGCACGCACCGGGTGTCGCTGCGCAATCTCGAGCTCTGCCTCCCCGAACTGCCGGCGGATGAGCGGCGGCGCCTGGCCGCGCGCGCGCTGCGCGAAACCGGCAAGACCGCGGCCGAGACCGGCGCCCTGTGGCTGTGGCCGCGCGAGCGCGTACTGCAACTGGTACGCGCCACCAGCGGCCGCGAAGCGCTAGATGCCGCCATCCGCGACGGCCGCGGCGCGATCATCATCACGCCGCACCTCGGCAGCTGGGAGATGGTCGGCCTGTACTGCTCGTCCCTGCAAACGCTGACCAGTCTCTACCGGCCGCCGCGCCTCGCCGCGCTCGATGACTTCATGCGCGCCGGCCGCGAACATCTCGGCGCGCACCTGGTGCCGACCAATGCCGGCGGCGTCCGCCATCTCTACCGCGCGCTCGAACGCAATGAGATGGTGGGACTGCTGCCGGATCAGGAACCGGGCCAGGGCGGCGGCATCTTCGTTCCCTTTTTCGGCATTTCCGCCTATACCATGACCCTGCTCGCCCGTCTGGTGCAGAAAAGCGCGGCGCCGGTGTTCTTCACCTATGCCGAACGGTTGGAGCGCGGCGCCGGCTTCCATCTGCATTTCATCGCCGCGGGCGCGGATTTCGCCCACGGCTCGGCGGAAGACATCAGCGCCGCGATGAACGCCGGCGTCGAAGCCTGCGTCAGGCGCATCCCCGAACAATACCAATGGGGCTACAAGCGCTTCCGCACCCGGCCCGAAGGCGAAGCGCGGTTCTACTGAATCCGCCGCCTCAGGCGGATGCAGAATCTGGCTTGCGGGCGACGATCATGGCCTCATCGCGGAAACCCTGGCCGAGATCCCCGATCCGCCCCTCTTCCCGATAGACCAGCAGTTGCAGGCCGGCGAACAGCGCCAGCAGCTCATTTTCCGCGAGGCGAAACTCGGGATTGCCCGGCCCGGCATCGGTAACGCGGCTGCGGGTGAAGGTCTGATAGAAAACGAGACCGCCCGGGCGCAGCGCGGCGATGATGTGCGGCATCAGCGTGCGGTCGAGGAAATGCGCGACGACGATGACATCGCAGCTCTCCGGCGCGGGCGGCTGCAACAGCAGATCGCGCGCCTCGCTCTCCAGCGCCAGCCCCTGCTGCCGCGCATAGGCGGCGACGCACTCGGCGGCGACCGCTGAAATATCCCAGGCGCGCGTGCGCAGACCGAGGCCGGCAAGCAGTACCGCGTTGCCGGCCAGACCGCAGGCGAGTTCCAGCGCGTCCCCCGCTGCCGGCAGCAGATGGCGATTCTCCGCCAGCACCCGGCTCGGCGCGCCGGGCATCCCCCCGGTCGTCCCACTACTCGTCCCACTACTCGTCCCAGCGCCCGTCCCGGTTTTGCCGCTGTAGATCGCATCCCATTTCGCACGCGTATCGTTACTCATCATTTTCTCCAGAATTCAGGCATCAGCAGTATGAGCAGGGTAAACACTTCCAGCCGGCCAATCAGCATCGCCACGCACAAGGTCCACTTGGCGAAATCACCGAGGCCGGCATAGCCGTGCGCCACTGCGCCCAGCCCCGGCCCCAGATTGTTCATGCAGGCGGCGACGGCGGAGAACGCCGTCACCGGATCGAGGCCGGCCATCGCCAGCATGATCGTCATGAGGCAGAAACAGCTCATGTAGAGCGCGAAAAATCCCCACACCGAATCGATCACATCGGGCGCCATATGCCGGTTGCCGATCTTGACGGAAAAAACGCCGTCGGGGTGAATGAGACGGCGGATCTCGCGCGCGCCCTGTTTGAGCAGAAGCAGCACGCGCACCACCTTGAGGCCGCCGCCGGTCGATCCCGCGCAGCCGCCGATGAAGCTCGCCATGATCAGCAGCACCGGCAGGAACAGCGGCCAGGACTGGTAGGGCACGGTGGAAAACCCGGCCGTCGTGCTGATCGATACCGCCTGGAACACGCCATGACGCGCGGCGCCATCGATGTCTTCGACTCCGGTCAGGTAAAGACTCAGCGACACGATGACGATCATGGCGGCGATCGCGACGCCATAGGCGCGCAGCTCCGCATTCTCGCGGTAGGGCTGCATGCTCGCCCGGCGCCAGGCGAGGAAGTGCAGGATGTAATTGGTTCCGGCCAGCAGCATGAAGATCACCGCCACGCCCTCGATCGCGGCGCTGTCGAAATAGGCGAAGTTGGCGTCGTGGCTGGAGAAGCCGCCGAGCGCGAGCGTCGACATGGCATGACCGACGGCATCGAAGACAGTCATGCCCACCAGCCAGTACAGCAGCGCGCAGACCACGGTCAGACCGAGGTAGATGTACGACAGGGCGCGCGCGCTCTCGATGATGCGCGGCGTCAGCTTGTTGAACTTCATCGGCCCCGGCGTCATCGCGCGGTATATCTGCATGCCGCCGATACCGAGCATGGGCAGCACCGCGACCGCGAGAACGATGATGCCCATGCCCCCCAGCCACTGCAGTTGATGGCGGTAGAACAGCGTCGAGCGCGGCAGATCGTCGAGCCCGTCGATGACGGTCGCGCCGGTCGTGGTCAGGCCGGAAACGGACTCGAACACCGCATCGACGGGCGCGAGGCCCGGACTGAACAGAAAAGGAACGGCGCCGCACAGCGATACGCTGCCCCACATCACGGCGACGAGCAGGAAGCCGTCGCGCAGGCGCAGATCATCACGCCGCGCCCGCACCGGCAGCCACAGCGCAGCCCCAAGCGCGAGCAGCGCGGCGCACATCGACAGAAAGACCTGCAGTGTCGCTTCGTCGTAAATCCAGGCGACCAGCGCCGGCGCCAGCATGGACAGGCCGAACAGCGTCAGCAGCTCAGCCACTATGCGTTGGATCGAACGCAGCCGCATGCATTCACTCCACGCTCAAAGTCCTGATCACGGGATCCGCCATCACGAGCGCCGCAGTCATGACAGCGGCGGCGGTCAGAAGAAAGTCGCGCCGACCTGGAACAGGCGTTCCACCTCGGCGATGCGCTTCTTGTCGACCACGAACAGAATGACGTGATCCTCGGCCTCGATGACCGTGTCGTGATGCGCCATGATGACCTCATCGCCGCCGCGCACGATCGCACCGATGGTGGTGCCGGGCGGCAACTTGATGTGCTCGATGGCGCGGCCGACGACTCTGGACGATTTGGTATCGCCATGCGCCACCGCCTCGATCGCCTCGGCGGCGCCGCGACGCAGCGAATGCACCATCACCACGTCGCCGCGCCGCACGTGGGCCAGCAGCCGGCCGATGGTCGACAGATAGGGCGATATCGCGATATCGATGGTTCCGCTTTCGACCAGATCGATGTAGGCGGCGCGGTTGATCAGCGAGATCACCTTGCGCGCGCCGAGGCGCTTGGCCAGCATCGCGGAAAGAATGTTGGCCTCGTCGTCGTTGGTGACGGCGCAGAACACGTCGGTGTTCTCGATGTTCTCCTCCAGCAGCAGCTCTTCGTCGGCGGCGTCTCCGAGCAGGACCAGGCTGCGATCGAGCTCCTGCGACACATGCTGCACGCGCTCGGAATTGTGCTCGATCACCTTGACCTGGTAGCGCTGCTCCAGCGCCGCCGCCAGGCCGTAGCCGATATTGCCGCCGCCGGCGAGGATGATGCGCTTGACCTCCTTGTCGAGCCGGCGCATTTCACCCATGACGGCGCGGATATCGCCGGTGGCGACGATGAAGAACACCTCGTCGTCCACCTCGATGACGGTATCGCCCTGCGGAATGATCGGCGCGCCGCGGCGGAAGATGGCGGCGACGCGGGTCTTGATCTCCGGCATGTGCTTGCCGAGTTCGCGCAGCTCATGACCGACCAGCGGCCCATCGTAATAGGCCCGGATGGCGACCAGCTGCACCTTGCCGCCGGCGAAATCGAGTACCTGCAGCGCGCCGGAGTATTCGATGAGGCGCTGCAGCTGATCGATCACCAGCTGCTCCGGGCTGATCAGCACGTCGACCGGCAGTGCGCCCTGGCCGAAGAGCTGCGGCGAACGCAGATAGTCGCGGGCGCGGATACGGGCGATCTTGATCGGCGTATGGAACAGCGTGAACGCGACCTGGCAGGCAATCATGTTCGTTTCGTCGCTGCTGGTCACCGCGATCATCATGTCGGCGTCCTCGGCGCCGGCACGGCGCAGCACGTCGGGATGAGAAGCGGCGCCAAGCACGGTGCGCAGATCGAAGCGCTCCTGCAGATCGTGCAGACGCCGCGGATCGTGATCGATCACCGTGACGTCGTTGTCCTCACGGGACAGATTCTCCGCCACCGAAGCGCCGACCTGGCCGGCGCCGAGCACGATGATTTTCATGATGCGTCCAATCCGCCGGTGTTCTAGTCGTGCTTGGGCTTTATGCCCAGCATGCGCAGCTTGCGGTAGAGATGAGTGCGCTCGATGCCGGCGCGATTGGCGACGTCGGCAATGTTGCCGCCGACCATGCTCATCTGGTATTCGAAGTAGGCGCGCTCGAACTCGGCGCGCGCCGTGCGCAGCGGCGCATCGAAGCTCACCGGCAAACCGGCGGCCTGACGGCTGCGCGCGCCGAGCGCATGCTCCACCTCATCCAGCGATATTTCCTCGCCCGAACCCAGGATCAACAGGCGCTGCACCAGGTTCTTCAGTTCACGCACATTGCCGGGCCAGGAATGGGCGCAAAGGCGGTTCCTCGCCGCCGCCGAGAAACGGCGCTGCGGCAGCTTCTCGTTCTGCACGAACACATCGACGTAGTAATCGAGTATCTCCGGCACATCTTCGCTGTGCTCGCGCAGCGGCGGCACGCGCACCGGCACGACGTTGAGCTGATAATAGAGATCCTCGCGAAACCGGCCCGCAGCGATGTATTCCTGCAGATCGCGATGCGTGGCCGCGACCACGCGCGCGTCGAACTGTACCGGATCATGCCCGCCGACGCGGACAAAGGATTTGTTCTCCAGCGCTCCCAGCAGCTTGGCCTGCACCCCCGCGTCCATATCGGCCACTTCGCCGAGGAAGAGCGTGCCGCCATTGGCCTGCTCCAGATAACCGTAATGGATATTGCTGCCCTGCTCGGATCCGAACAGCGCGCCCGCGGCATTCTCGCTGGCGATGGCGGCCACGCCGGCATCGACGAAGGGGCCATTGCTGCGCGCGCCGCTGAAATGCAGATAGCGCGCCAGCAGCTCCTTGCCGGCGCCGGGTTCGCCGCTGATCAGCACCCAGGCATTGTGACGGGCGATGCGCAGCGCCTGCGTGCGCAGTTCCTGCATGACCCTGCTGCCGCCGATCGGCTCGATCAGCGTATGCGCCTGGCGACGCAGATCGATGTTCTCGCGCTGCAGCTTGCCCACCTCGAGCGCGCGCTGCACGCTCAGCAGCAGCTTGGACAGCGACAGCGGTTTCTCGACGAAATCGTAGGCGCCGAGCCGGGTCGCCTCGACCGCCGTTTCCACCGTGCCGTGACCGGAAATCATGATGACCGGGCTGTCGAAACCGCCCTGCTGCACCCATTCGCGCAGCAGCGTGACACCGTCGGTATCGGGCAACCACACGTCCATCAGCACCAGATCGGGACGGCGCAGGCGGCGCGCCTGGCGCGCTTCCTCGGCGGTCTCCGCCACGCTGACTTCATAACCTTCATCCACCAGGATATCGCGCACCAGTTCGCGGATATCCTTTTCGTCATCGATGACCAGAACATGGGCGCTCATTTTTCCACCTGTCTGCCGTTATCCGTCAGCTTCGTTCTTCCCTCGCCAGCGATATTACCGGCGATATCACCAGCCACATTGCCGGCCTGATGAACAGGCGCGGCAGGCGCCGCTTCGTCCTTCGGCGCCGCATCACAAGGGAAACGCATCACGATCACCGCCCCGCCTTCGGGCGCACTCTCGGCCCAGACACTGCCGCCGTGCTCCTCGACGATCTTCTTGACGATCGCCAGCCCGAGACCACTGCCCTTGCGCTTGGTGGTGATGTAGGGCTCGAAGGAGCGGCCCAGCATATCGGCAGGCAGTCCGGGCCCGTTGTCCTGCACGCGCATTTCCGCGACCCGCTCTCCTTCCGGGCCGAGCAGCGCGGTCTGGATGGTGATGACGAAATCCTGATCGGCCGGCGCCGCCTCGATCGCGTTCTTGAGCAGATTGTGCAGCAACTGGCGCATGCGGCCCGGATCGACGCGCAGCCTGGGCAGCGCGGCATCGAAGCGGGTGACGAAATGCCTGCGACTCGCTTCCTCGCGGTAAAGATCGAGCACTTCGTTGATCAGGGTGTGCAGATCGAGCCACTGCGGACGCAGCTGGGGCGTGCGCGCGTACTCGGAGAACGCCTTCACCATTTCCTCCATCACTTCCACCTGCTGCACGATGGTGTGCGTCGAGCGGTCGAGAATTTCGGCATCGCCGGGCTCCATGCCATGCAGATACTTGTGACGCAGGCGCTCGGCGGAGAGGCGTATCGGCGTCAGCGGATTCTTGATCTCATGCGCGAGCCGGCGCGCCACCTCGCCCCAGGCGGCGTCGCGCTGTACCTGCACCAGCGCCGTCACATCCTCGAACACCAGCACGTTACCGCCGTGCTGATGCTCATCGCCGGCGAGCGAGGCGCCGCCACACATGAGTATGCGCCGTCCGGAAGCAGCATGGATGACGATTTCCTCGCGCCAGTCTTCCGCTTCGGCCAGATGCGGACGGATGGCGTCGACGAACTGCGCCAGGTATTCATGGTCGTTGCCGATGCTCACCAGCGGTTTGCCCACGTAGTTTCTCAAATCAGCGCCGAGGATCTGGCCGGCGGCGTGATTGGTTGTCCGGATCACCCGCCGCCGGTCGAGCGTGATGACGCCCGAAGAAAGGCGCCCGAGCACCGCGCGCAAGTAGGCGCGCTCGCCCTCGGCCTGGCGCTGGCTGAGCTGCGCCTCGTCGCGCGCCTGGGCCAGCCGGCGCGTCATCTCGTTGAAGGACTGCACCAGGAAACCCATCTCATCGTTGGAATAGTGCGGCAGCTGGCGATCGTAATTGCCGGAAGCAACCGCCCGCGTGCCGACGGCGAGCACCCGGATCGGCGCCACCAGCCGCCGCGCCGAGAAAAAGGCCGCCCACACTGCCAGCAGCAGGCTGAGCAGGAGCACCAGCGACAGCGTCAGCACAAAGCTGCTTTTCAGCGGTCCGCGCAGATAGGCGAGCTGCTGATAGCGGCTGGTCGCCTCCTCGACGCTGGCGGCCAGCGCGTTCATATGGCCCGACACCGGATACAGCGCCTGCAGCAGGCGCGGATCCTCGGTCGGACTCGATAGCGGCAGCTCGATGAGGATGCGGATATACAGATCGAAGTTGCCGACCGGATCCAGGCCGACGTAGTTGGTGCCCTGCCTGACCTGGCGCATGATCACTTCCGACGGCAGATGCGGCAGTATCGCCAGCGGATTCGCACTGCTGAAAGCGATGATGTGCCCGCTGGCGCCGATCAGGGTCAGCTCATAGACATCGCTCTGCGCTCTCATGTCGTTGAGCACGATCGCCGCCTGGTTGCCGGGCAGAAAGGAAAGCGCGCCGCCGATCTGATGGGTGCGCCGCAGATAGTCGCGCTTGCGTTCGTCGAGCGAGATCCGGCTCAGTTCGAGCGCATCGTCGAAGGCACGCTCGAACTGCACGTCGAACCAGCTGTCGACGCCGCGGGCGATGAAATCGAGCGAGAAATAATAAACCACCGCACCCGGCATGAGCGCCAGCGTGATGAAGATCGCCAGCAACCGCGCCGTGAGGCGCGAGCCGACGACACCGGCACGGTATTGCCGCACCAGACGCGCCAGATTGGCCACGATCAGCACCATCAGCGTGATCAGACCGATCACGTTGAGCACGAGCAGGGAAATGTACAGGCGGCTGAAGTCGTCGGAATTGCGTGTCGCCGCGCCCATCAGATAGAGCGACACCAGCAGCAGCACCGACAGCGCCAGGATCGGCAGGATGCCGATGGCCAGCCCGCGCGGATTCAGAAATGCCACTCGTGCCACCCGCTGCCGAGCGCCCAGCCCGGACTCACCAGTGCGCGCAGACGCAGCGGAACCGGCAGCGCGTTGGTGTCTATACGCGCCTGCAGTCTGCCGCTGTAGACCCCGTTGCGATCGAGCAGGCCGGCATCGATCACCGGCAGATCGACGACGCGGCCGAGTCCGGCGATCGCGGCCTGCAGTGTGGGATAGGCGGTCTGGGTGCCGATATTGATGTTGCGGATCACGTACTGGCGGGTAAGCGCGTGGTAATCGAGTTCATAGCGCTGCTGCAGCGTGGTCACCGTCTCGTCCCAGAGATAGGATCGTTCGCGCAGGATTTCGATTTCGAGCAGGATCGGCAGCACGATGCCGCGGTCCAGCGCTTCCAGCAGTTGCCGGCCCAGGCGGTAATCGATGCCGGCGTCGAGATAATAGACATCGTCCTTGAGCGCGACCTGCACGCCATCGATGTCGATGCCGGCGGCAGTGCCGGTATGGGCATCGCCGTCGGTGACAACGCCGGTATCGACCATGCCGGCATCCGGCGGAAACTCTTCCTGGGCGTACGCGGCGCCGGCCCATGCCGTCGACAGGCACATCACGAGCAGGCCGATCTGCGCGGCATGCGCCAGCGTCATGACGGAAATCCTAAGTGCGGAGCTTGTCCACGCATGCGTAGAAAAAACCATCCATCCCATTTTCACCCGGAAGAATCTGGCGACCGCAGGACAATGCCCTGCCCCAGGCGGCGTCGATCGCGCGGGCGCGGGCATCCGGGCGCCGGGCGAGAAAATCCTCTATCTGGGCATTATTTTCCTGATGCATGATAGAGCAAGTGGCGTACAAGAGCATCCCGCCCGGCGCGAGCAGCGTCCACGCCGCATCCAGCAGCGCGCGCTGCTGGACGGCGAGTGCGGCGAGATCCTCCGGCCGGCGCAGGCGCTTGATGTCCGGATGCCGGCGTATTACACCGCTCGCCGAACACGGCGCATCGAGCAGGATGCGATCAAACGGCACCCCGTCCCACCATGATTGCGGACAGGCGGCGTCGGCGCAGATCAGTCGCGCCTGCAGGCCGAGACGGTCCAGCGTCTCGCGCACGCGCTGCAGCCGGCCCTCGTCTATATCGACCGCGCACAGATCGACATTCGCATTCAATTCCAGAATGTGGGCGCTCTTGCCGCCGGGCGCGGCGCACAGATCGAGCACACGCTGGCCGGCGGCGATGCCGAGCAGCGGCGCGGCAAGCTGCGCCGCGCCGTCCTGCACCGATACGCGCCCGGTGGCAAAACCCGGCAGGCGCATGACATCCACGGGCTCGTCCAGCAGCAGCGCATCGGCGCCGGCCGCAGCGGCGGCGGCGATGCCGGCAGCCTCCAGCTCGCGCAGATAATCGTCGCGCGTTCCCTGACGCCGGTTGACGCGCAGCCACATCGGCGCACGCTGGTTGTTCTCCTGCGCGATGCCGCGCCAGTCCGCGGGCCAGTCCGCACGGATGCGCTGCAACAGCCAGGCGGGATGCGCCAGCGCCGCCACTTCGTCTTCGTCGGCGCGGGCGAGCAGCGCATCGCGCTCGCGCTGGAAACGCCGCAGCACCGCATTCACCATGCCGCGCGCCCAAGGCTTGCGCAGCACCGCCGTCACCGCCACCGTCGCCGCCACCGCCGCGTGCTCCGGCACGCGCGTATGGATCATCTGGTACAAACCGATCAGGATCAGGCAGTGCACGTCGGCATCGCGCGGCGGCAGCGGCCGATGGACCAGCTCGCGTGCGACCGCTTCCAGGCGCGGCCACCAGCGCAGCACGCCATAACAGAGGTCCTGGGCGAAAGCGCGGTCGCGCGCCGCGGCGATGCCCGGCAGCGTTTCCGCACAGGCCGCGGTCAGCGAACGGCCACTGGAAAATACGGCGAGCAGAATCTGTACGGCGGCGTAACGGGGGTCGGTCGCACCGCTCATGTCCGCGCACCGCCGCCGGGCGCGGCACGGGCGGCGTTGAGAAAATCGGCGACGGCGAGGGGGCGGCCGCCGGGACGCTGGATTTCGAGCAGGCGCAGCACGCCGTCACCGGTGGCGACGTCGATACCGTCGCGTCCCGCATCGAGCACCGTCCCCGGCGGCAGCGCGGCGCAATCGCCGGATATGACCCGTGCGCGCCAGACGCGCAGCGGCCCGTAGCCATCCAGTTCGGCGTGGCTGACCGGCCAGGGATTGAACGCTCTCACCTTGCGTTCGAGCTGGGCAGCCGGCTGCCGCCAGTCGAGCGCAGCCTCGGCCTTGTCGATCTTTGCCGCGTAGGTGGCGAGCGCATCGTCCTGCGTCACCGCCGGCAGCGATCCGTCCACCAGTCCAGCGAGAGCGGCGCGCAGCGCCGTCGCGCCCAGTCCGGCGAGGCGGTCGTGCAGACTGCCGCCGGTATCATCGGGCGCGATGGGACAGGGCAGGCGATAGAGCATGGGGCCGGTATCGAGACCGGCCTCCATCTGAATGATGGTGACGCCGCTTTCCGTGTCCCCGGCGAGCAGGGCGCGCTGGATCGGCGCCGCGCCGCGCCAGCGCGGCAGCAGGGAGGCGTGCACATTGATACAGCCGAGGCGCGGAATCGCCAGTACCGCACGCGGCAGGATCAGCCCATAGGCGACCACCACCATGAGATCGGGCGCGTAAGCCGCGAGCGTGGATTCCGTCGCCGGGTCGCGCAGCCGCTCGGGCTGATGCACCGGGAGGCCGTGCTCGCCGGCCAGCAGCTTCACCGGGCTCGGCCGCAACTGGCGTCCGCGACCGGCGGGACGATCCGGCTGGGTGAAGACGGCGACGACCTCGCACGGCGCGGACAGCAGCGCCTGCAGGGATACGGCAGCGAACTCCGGCGTGCCGGCGAAAACGATGCGCATCGTCACATGCTGCGCAGACGCTGCTTTTCCAGCTTCTTGCGGATGCGTTGGCGTTTGAGTTCGGTGAGGTAGTCGACGAACAGCTTGCCGTCGAGGTGATCGATTTCATGCTGGATGCAGACCGCCATCAGACCCTCGGCCTCGGCTTCGATCGGCTGGCCGTCGCGATCGAGTGCCCGGTAGCGGATCCAGGCCGAGCGCTGCACCGGTTCGCTGATGCCGGGCACGGAAAGACAGCCCTCATCCATGCTCTCAGTCCCGGACTGCTCCAGGATGACAGGGTTGATCAGGCAATGCGGATCTTGACCGTCCTCAGAAACATCCAATACGATCAATCGCTTGGCAACGCCGACCTGGATCGCGGCAAGGCCGATGCCAGGCGCGTCGTACATGGTTTCCAGCATGTCGCCGGCCAGCTTGCGGATGGCGTCGTCGACATGGTCGACCGGCAGCGCGCGATTGCGCAAACGGGGATCGGGATAGTGCAGGATGTGAAGCAGTGCCATGGCTCGGTCCGGATCGTATCGGGTTATCTATAAATATCCGTCCACCGTCGCCGATAACAAGCGGGTATGCGGAAAAAAACCGCCGCCAAGGCGACTCACCCTGGGGATTCTAAGGCAAGTCCGATGTCAAAAAAACCCTTTATCATTAAAGTATTACTTCTGATCACACTGGCCTTCGGCAGCGTCTCGCAGGCCGATACCGTCAGGCTCGCCCCCGATCATCCGGAGCGCTACGTCGTCATCAGGGGCGACACGCTGTGGGATATTTCCGCGCGCTTCCTGGAAGATCCGTGGATGTGGCCGGAAATCTGGCACATCAACCCCGAAATCGCCAATCCCCATCTGATTTATCCGGGCGACATCATACGCCTGGAATATGTCGACGGCAAACCGGTGCTGCGGCTGGAACGGCCGGGCATGGGCGATCTGCACACCGTCAAATTCTCGCCGACGGCGCGCATGACCGTCCTCGACTCCGCGATCCCCACCATTCCGATGGACGCCATCGGACAGTTCCTGAAATATCCGCGCATCGTCACCGACGGCGAGCTGGAACGTAGTCCTTATATAGTAGCCAGCAGCGAGGACCGTCTGATCAGCGGCACCGGCAACAAGGTGTACGCGCGCGGCATCGGCGACGAAGGCATCGTCCGCTACAGCATCGTCCGCCAGGGGCAGGTCTACCGCAACCCGGACAATCGCCGCGACATTCTCGGCTACGAGGCGATCCATGTCGGCTATGCCACCGTTACCCGCAGCGGCGATCCGAGCACCCTGATCATCGAGCAGGCCGAGCGCGAAGTGCTGGCCGGCGACCGCCTGCTGCCGCTGGGTGAGGATGAGATCAACCAGTATTTCCTGCCGCACGCCCCGGCGAAAGCCGTCGAAGGCAAGATCCTCTCGGTGCTCGACGGCCTGGCCCGCATCGGTCAATACCAGGTGATCGCCCTGAGCCAGGGCGCCGATGCCGGGCTCGAACCCGGCCATGTCCTCGCCATACACCAGACCGGCGAAGTGATCCGGGACAACTTCACCCAGCAGCGCGCGGCGCGCAAGGTCCAATTGCCGAACGAACGTACCGGCACCGTCATGCTGATCCGCGTCTTCGACCGCGTCAGCTACGCGCTGGTCATGGAAGCGGCGCGCGATCTGCGCGTGCTCGATACCTTCACCCAGCCCTGAGCCCATACCGCCCGCTTCGCACGCACACGGAAACATAAGCATGTCATGGACGACATCAAATACTGGCTGGCGCTGCCGCGCATCCCGGGCCTCGGCCCGGTGGTGTGCCGGCAACTGCTGAAGCACTACTCCGGACATCCCCGTCTGCTGTTCGCCGATGCCGCCGGCGCCTCACCGGCGCTGGCGGCAGGGCTTCCGCCCGCCCTGTTGCGCGCCCTGGCCGCACCCGACTGGCCGGCGGTCGAACGCGATCTCGCCTGGATGGAACAGCCGGATAACCATGTCCTGACGCTGTGCGATCCGCGCTATCCGCCCCGGCTGAAGGAAATCCACGGCGCGCCGCCCGTGCTCTACGTGCGCGGCCGGGTGGAGGCGCTGCAGAAGCCCCAGATCGCCGTCGTCGGCAGCCGCAGCCCGAGCCCCGGCGGCCTCGATACCGCCGGCGACTTTGCCGCCGCGCTCGGCCGCAGCGGACTGACCATCACCAGCGGCCTCGCCCTCGGCATCGACGGCGCCGCCCATCGCGGCGCGCTGGCCGCGGCCGCCCCCACCATCGCGGTGGCCGGCACCGGACCGGATCTCGTCTATCCGGCGCGTCACCGCGAACTGGCAGACGAAATCATGCGCACCGGTGCACTGGTCACCGAATTCGCGCCCGGCCATCCGCCCCTGCCGGCGTCGTTCCCGCGCCGCAACCGCATCATCAGCGGTCTCAGCCTGGGCACGCTGGTGGTCGAGGCGGCGCCGGGCAGCGGTTCGCTGATCACCGCACGGATGGCGCTGGAACAGGGGCGCGAGGTTTTCGCCATCCCCGGCTCCATCCACAATCCCCGCTCCCGCGGCTGCCATGGCCTGATCCGCCAGGGCGCCAAACTGGTCGAACGCATCGAGGACATACTGGAGGAACTGGAGCCGCTGCTGTACCCGGCCGCCCATACGCCCGACACCCCGGCGAACGGACCATCGCCCCCGGCGCCGCGGCTGGACGACACCGCCGCATACGTTCTCTCGCAAATCGATTACAGTGCCACCACCATCGATATCCTGAGCGGACGCACCGGTCTTTGCGCCGAACAGCTGCATCACATTCTGCTAGACTTGGAATTGGCGAATCACATTGTTTCAGCGCCCGGAAGCGCCTACGTGCGCCGCCAAACGGAGGTTTGATCGCGACATGCTGGACGTACTGCTCTATCTGTTCGAACACTACATGGAGGAAGGGCGCGAAGTCCCCCATGACGAGTCCATACTGAAGACCATGCTCAAGGACGCGGGCTTTCCCCAGTCCGAAATCAACAAGGCCTTCATCTGGCTCGAGGATCTGGTGCGCCAGCGCGGTGCCGACGACGCTCTGACGACGCACGGCTCCTTCCGCGTCTTCTCGCGCCGGGAAATCGCCAAGCTGAGCAGCGAGTGCCGCGGCTACCTGATCCTGCTCGAACACAACGGACTCATCGGACCGCTCGAGCGCGAGCTGATCATTGAGCGCGCCATGGCGCTCGATCTGGACGAACTCGACCTCGACAAGCTCAAGCTCATCATCATGATGGTGCTCGCCAACCAGTCCAGCGACGAATACGCGCAGGACTGGATCGAAGCGCTGATCTTCGACAACAGCAACGGCAAACTGCACTGAGGCTGCGCCGCGAACACCGGCCCGCCACCCTCGCTTCGCCGTTAACGATTTGTCTCCCCTCGAATAAGCAAACACACCGAACGCCTCGCGCCCAGCCGCCCGCCGCCCTGCGCCGGACTCCGTACCGCCCCCATACTGAATCCCTGGCTGAACCCCGGCTGAACCCGGGCGGGCCGGCGGGGTCATAATCATCATGAAGGCGTGGCGGCGTCACGACGCGGGCGAACGCCCTTCAGCTTTCACCGCCGCTACCGAAACAGCTTTGACAAGCGCGGGATTAGACTTCAAGATAAGCCCGCTTCGTTCAAGCGGTCGTGAAAACTTCAGATATTCCGGGAACTTCTCCTGTCGATGGCGCGAGCGCCGCGACGCACCCGGAGCGATACGGAACCCATGAGCAAGAATCTGGTCATCGTCGAATCACCGGCCAAAGCCAAGACACTCGGGAAATACCTGGGCAAGGATTTCCACGTGCTGGCTTCCTATGGCCACGTGCGCGACCTGCTGCCGAAAGAAGGCGCAGTCGATCCCGCGCACGATTTCGCGATGAAGTATCAGCTCATCGAAAAAAACCAGAAGCACATCGACCAGATCTGCAAGGCGATCAAGAATGCCGACGCGCTCTATCTCGCCACTGACCCGGATCGCGAAGGCGAAGCCATTTCCTGGCATCTGTACGAGATCCTCGCCGGCAAGAAGCTGATCAAGGACAAGCCCGTCCATCGCATCGTCTTTCACGAGATCACGCGCCAGGCGGTGCAGGAAGCGCTCAAGCATCCGCGCGACGTTTCCATGAATCTGGTCAACGCGCAGCAGGCGCGCCGTGCGCTCGATTACCTGGTCGGCTTCAATCTTTCCCCGCTGCTGTGGAAAAAGATCCGCCGCGGCCTGTCGGCCGGACGCGTGCAGAGTCCGGCGCTGCGCATGATCGTCGAGCGCGAGCTGGAAATCGAAGCGTTCAAGTCACGCGAATACTGGACCATCGAGGCAGCGGTCGCCAAGCAGGAAGAGCGCTTCCGCGCCCGCCTCACCGCCCACCAGGGCAAGAAGATCTCGCAGTTCACCATCGGCGACGAGAAGCACGCGAAGACGGTCGAACGCGCCCTGCTCGACGCCGCGAACGGCAAGCTGACCGTCATCGCCGTCGAGAAGAAACAGCGCAAGCGCAATCCGGCGGCGCCGTTCATCACCTCGACCCTGCAGCAGGAAGCGGCGCGCAAGCTCGGCTTCACCGCGCAGCGCACCATGCGCACGGCGCAGCAGCTCTATGAAGGTATCGATACCGGACAGGGCGCGGTCGGCCTCATCAGCTACATGCGTACCGACTCGGTCAATCTGGCGCAGGAAGCGCTCGACGAAATCCGCCGCCTGATCGGCGAACGCTACGGCGCCGACAAGCTGCCGAAGCAGCCGCAGACCTACAAGACCAAGTCGAAGAACGCGCAGGAAGCGCACGAAGCGATCCGTCCGACCTCGGCCTACACCGATCCGGATTCGGTCAAGGAACAGCTCAACGCCGATCAGTTCAAGCTCTACCGCCTGATCTGGCAGCGCACCATCGCCTGTCAGATGATCCACGCCACCATCGATACGGTCGGCGTCGACCTCGAAGGCGGCAAGGGCGACGTCTTCCGCGCCACCGGCTCGACCATCGTCGACCCCGGCTTCATGGCCGTGTACCGCGAGGATGTCGACGACAGCAAGGACGCGGACGAGCAGCAGAGCCTGCTGCCGGAACTGAACGAAGGCGAAGTGGTGGCGCTGGAAGCCATTCACACCGATCAGCACTTCACCGAGCCGCCGCCGCGCTACACGGAAGCCAGCCTGATCAAGACGCTCGAGGAACACGGCATCGGCCGTCCGTCGACCTACGCCGCAATCATCGCCACGCTGCAGCAGCGCGAGTATGTCACGCTCGACAAGAAACGCTTCCAGCCGACCGACGTCGGCCGCATCGTCAACAAGTTTCTCACCGAGCACTTCGCGCGCTACGTCGACTACGAATTCACCGCCCACCTCGAAGACAGCCTCGACGCGGTATCGCGCGGCGAGCAGGACTGGGTGCCGCTCATGCGCGCATTCTGGGAACCGTTCCGCGAGCTGGTGGACGACAAGGAAAAATCGGTCCAGCGCAAGGACGTGACCCAGGAAGCGCTCGACGAGGCCTGCCCCAAGTGCGGCAAGCCGCTGTCGATACGCCTCGGCCGGCGCGGGCGCTTCGTCGGCTGCACCGGCTTCCCCGAATGCGACTACACGCGCAATCTCGGCGACGCCGGCGACGAGCCCGCGGTGGAACAGGTCGAAGGGCGTGACTGCCCGAGTTGCGGCGGCGGCCTCATCGTCCGCAGCGGCCCCTACGGCAGATTCATCGGCTGCAGCAACTATCCCAAGTGCAAATTCATCGAGCCGCTGGTCAAGCCGGCCGACACCGCGGTTTCCTGTCCGCAGTGCAACAAGGGCACCATGCTCCAGCGCCGTTCACGCCGCGGCAAGATCTTCTATTCCTGTTCGACCTATCCCACCTGCGATTACGCGGTGTGGAACGAACCGGTGGCGACGCCGTGCCCGGAATGCCAGTGGCCGATACTCACCGTCAAGACCACCAAGCGCGGCGGCAGCGAGCTGGTCTGCCCGCAGAAGGAATGCGGTCACACCGAGCCCTACGAACAGCCGGACGGCGGACAGGAGAACAAGAAGCAGGCGCACGGCTGAGCCACCGGTGCGGCCTCTGCTATACCGCCATCGCCCGATCCACGGTCTGCCGATCCAGTTGCGGCGCGAACATCTCGATGAAGGCATACATATAGCCGCGCAGCTGACTGCCGCGGCGCACGCCGAGGCGCGTGGTACAGGGCTCGAACAGATGGCTGGCATCGAGCATGCGCAGATTGGTATCGCGCTCGGAATTGAAGGCCATGCTCGCCATCAGACCGATGCCGATGCCGATCTCCACGTAGGTCTTGATCACATCCGAATCGATCGCCGAAAAGACCACGTTGGGGCGCAGACCGGCGCGCTCGAAAGCCTCGTTGATCTTGATGCGCCCGGCGAAGGAGAAATCGTAGGTGACGATCGGATACTCCGCGATCTTCTCCAGGGTCAGCGGCTGGTCGCGCAGGATCGGCAGGCCCGGCGGTGCGATGACGCAGTGGTTCCAGTCATAGCAGGGCATCATCACCAGGTCTTCGAACAGATCGATGCCCTCGGTGGCGATGGCGATGTCGGCGACGCCCGAGGCGGCGAGCTGCGCGATCTGCATCGGGTCGCCCTGGTGCAGGTGCAGGCGCACGTTCGGATAGCGCTCGACGAAGGTCTTGATCACCGGCGGCAGGGCATAGCGCGCCTGGGTGTGGGTAGTGGCGATGGACAGGCTGCCGCCGACCTCGTCGGTATATTCGAAGCCGACCTGGCGAATGTGCTCCAGCTCGCGCAGGACACGCTCGGCCATGGCGAGCACGGCGCGCCCCGGCTGGGTAATGCCGACCAGACGTTTGCCGTTACGCTCGAAGATCTGGACCCTGAGCTCCTTTTCGAGCTGCCGGATCTGGTTGCTGATGCCCGGCTGGGCGGTGTTGAGCACCTGCGCGGCGGCGGAAATATTGAGCCCGCAGCGAGCGATTTCCCGGACGTAACGGAGCTGCTGAAAGTTCATACTGCCCGGCCTCGATATACCCATTAATTATATGCATATAAGATACCATTATTTTTTCTAATATAGAAACACTGCTATCATTACCGAGGCATGGTGTGCGCCCGCCCCGCGCGTGCGGCGCTCCATGATGGAAACCGGGGGAGAAACAAAGCAATGAGTGAAGTGCGATCACTGATCGATCATGAGGAGCTGGAGCGCTTCGAAGAAAGCGTCCGCTCGTTCCTGTGCAATGAGCTCGACGCGGAACGCTTCCAGTCGATGCGGCTGCAGCAGGGCGTCTACGGTCAGCGCCAGGAAGGCGTCAACATGGTCCGCGTCAAGATTCCGGGCGGGCGCATGACACCGGCCCAGCTCGAGACCATGGCCGACGTGCTCGAAAGCTATTCCCTGCACGACGTCGCGCACATCACCACGCGCCAGGACATCCAGATTCATCACGTGCCGCTGGAAAAGACCCCGCTGGCGCTGAAAGACCTCGGCCGCGGCGGCCTGACCACGCGCGAGGCCTGCAACAACACCGTGCGCAACGTCAGTTGCTGCCCTCTCGCCGGCCTGTGCAGCAGCGAGCGCGTCGACATCCGCCAGTACCAGGATCATGCGATGCGTTATTTCCTGCGTCATCCGCTGACGCAGCATCTGCCGCGCAAATTCAAGATCAGTTTCTCGGGCTGCGAAGCCGACTGCGCCCAGGGCATGATCCACGATCTCGCCGTGGTCGCGGTGAAGAAGGACGGCCGTTTCGGCTTCAAACTGCTCGCCGGCGGCGGTCTCGGCCACAAGCCGCGCAAGGCGGTCACGGTGGAAGAGCTGATCCCCGAGGAAGAGCTGATCCCGTGCATGGAAGCGGTGATCTCGCTGCACAACCGCTATTCCGATCGCAAGCGCCGCGCCAAGTCGCGCATCAAGTTCCTCGTCGACCGTTTCGGCGAGGAAGGCTTCATCGAAAAATACAAGGAAGAGCTGGCGCGCACCCGCACCGCGCTCGCCGGCCAGAACTACGTCAAGGGCGAATGGACCGACGGTACGCCGTCGGAGCACTGCGGCAGCCCGGGCGCGCCGCGCAAGGTCGTGCCCCAGCGCCAGCCCGGCCTGCGCATCTTCCCCGTCAGCGTGCCGATCGGCGACATGACCGGCCCGCAGATGCGCGGTATCGCCACGCTGATGTACCGTGAAAAGCTCTCCGATCTGCGCGCCACCCAGGATCAGAACCTGATGCTGGCCGATGTGCCGGAGCATCGCGTCGCCGCCATCCGCGAAGCACTGGCGGAACTCGGCCTGGGCGAACCCAAGACCGGCGACGATGTCGTCGCCTGCCCCGGCACCTCCACCTGCCGTCTCGGCATCACCTCGTCGAAAACCATCGGCACCAAGATCGACGGCGGCATCCACGATCTGCGCGTGCGCGCCAGCGGCTGCCACAATGGCTGCGCGCAGCCGGAGACCGGGGACATCGGCATCTACGGCGAAGGCAAGCGCCTGCACGGCAAGCTGGTTCCGCACTATCAGATGTACCTCGGCGGCGACGGCCGCAACGGCGGCGACATCGCGGTCAAGGGCCCTTCGGTTCCCGCCGCGCGCGTGCAGCAGGCGATCAAGCGCGTCCAGGACACTTATGACGGCGAGCGCGTCAACGGCGAGACCTTCTTCGCCTGGGCGCACCGCCAGGAACCGGCATACTTCAGCACTCTGCTCGCCGACATCATGGCCGTGACGCCGGAAGAGGTACCTTCGGTGCTCAGCGACCACGGCGACGAACAGGCGTTCAAGGTGTTCCAGTTCGGCGGCGGCGAATGCGCCGGCGCCGCCCAGGAAACGGTAGCGGCGAATTTCGCCGAAGCCGCCAACGAGCGCAACTACCGCAACGGCTTCCTGATGCAGCGCAAGTACACCGAATCGATCGAATGCGCCCAGGCCATCGGCCGCCTCATCGGCCAGTCACTGCTGTTCCTCGCCGGCCAGCCGCCGGCGGACGATCTGCGCGACATCGGCCGTCAGCTGTCGACCGCCCTCGCAGCCAACCCGGCGCTCGGCGAGAGACTGGTGCATTTCGCCGGCCAGATGGAACAGCTGCGCGACGAGTTCGACGAACCGGCCTACCGCCAACTGAACGAAGCGCTGGATGCCTGGACGGTCACCGCCGCCGCACTGTGCCAGGATATCGATCGCCAGCTCGACCTCAGCGCTTCGCTGCAGAGCATCAAAGGCGCCGTGGCTGAAAAAAAAAGAGCGAATCTATCGATCTGAGTAGCTTCGGCTGCCCGCTCCACTATATAAAGGCGCGTCACGAGCTGCGGGCACGGACGGCGGGAGAAATCGTCGAATTCGTGTTCAGCTCGGAAGACGCGGCGAAACAGGCGGCGGGCAGTCTGCGCGAAGACGGTCACGAGATCCTGTCGCTGCAGAACGAGCGCACCCTGATCCGCAAACAGTCCTGAGCCAACGACCGAGTCGGTGACAAACGCCGATGACAGACGGAAAAAGCGAGGGCACACTGAAGCAATACCCGAAGCCATACCGGAACCGCCATCGCGACAGTGCGCCCTTCATCACCAAGGACGGATCGACGGTGCGCGAACTGATGCATCCGGACGTGCACGGCAACCATGCCCAAAGCCTTGCCGAAGCCGTCGTTCCCGCCGGTGGCCGCACGCTCCTGCATCGGCACCTGCGCAGCGAAGAGCTGTATCACTTCACCGCCGGCAGCGGACGAATGACTCTGGGAGAAGACAGCTTCGAAGTCCAGGCGGGCGATACCGTCTATATCCCGCCCGGCACCGCCCATGCCCTGATCTGCGACGGCGCGGACGAGCTGCGACTGTTATGCTGTTCCTCTCCGCCCTATTCCGACGCCGACACCGAGCTGCTCGGACCGCCGGCGCGACGGGAAAGCTAGCCGCCGGCCGGTTTTGACCGGCACGGCTTTGCTTTTTCGCCAGAAAGGGCGATCATGCCATCTTTGCAGAACATCTATCTCCGGTACCGGAGCCGGTATCGGAAAAAATTGAGGAAGCAATGGAAAATCAGCCGCCTATCATCGTTTCCAGCCTGGATCTGGAACGACTCGAGCACATCCTGGATTCAGGGCAGTACAAGCGCCTGCCGGGTGTCGATACGCTGCGCAAGGAGCTCGATCGGGCGACCATCGTCGAACCCACCGAAGTCCCGCTGGGCGTCGTCACCATGAACTCGACCGCCCGCTTCATCGACGATGCGACGCAGCAGGAATATGAACTGACCCTGGTCTATCCGGAATCCAGCGGCCCGGCCAACACCGTTTCCGTACTAGCGCCGGTCGGCAGTGCCCTGCTGGGTCTATCCATCGGCCAGTCGATTTCATGGCAGGTCCCCGGCGGCCGCCGGCTGCAACTGCGCATTCTGGACGTGACCTACCAGCCCGAAGCGGTGGGACTGTACCATCGCTGAGCGCGCGTGCCCTGCATGCGGGGCACGCAGCCACCCGCAACAAACCGAATAAAGGCAAGGGAATTCGATGATATCAGCCATGGAAGCTCTCGAACGCCTGCGCGCAGGCAACCGCCGCTTCGTCGACGGCGAGCAGGCCAGCGAAGACCCCGGCGGTCGCGCACGCCTGCGTGAACTGGCGGCGAAACAGGCGCCCTTTGCCATCATTCTCGGCTGCTCGGATTCGCGGGTACCGGCCGAGATCGTCTTCGATCAGGGACTCGGCGACCTCTTCGTCATCCGCGTCGCCGGCAACATCGTCGCGCCCTCGCAGATCGGCAGCGTCGAATTCGCCGCCGAACGCTACGGCACCAGCCTCGTCGTCGTGGTCGGACATTCCGGTTGCGGCGCGGTACAGGCGACGCTGGAAGAACTCCAACGCCCCTCGGAAGACCAGTCGCGCAATCTGCGCTCCATCGTCGACCGCATCCGCCCCTCGGTGGAAAGCCTGCTGATGACCGATCTGGCAAATCGACCCGATGAGCTGATCCGCAAGGCCGTGCGCACCAACATCCGCATCTCGGCCAACCAACTGCGCCACGGTTCGGAACTTCTGGAACAACTGATCCTGAAAAAAGGCCTGCTGGTGATCGGCGCGGAGTATTCGCTCGAAACCGGCGTGGTCGACTTCTTCGACGGCGTGCCCTGAGAATATTCAGCCGCCGGCGCAAACCGTTCAGTGAACGAGGGAGGCATGCCCATGCGACCGGCTTTCAGTCCAGGACGGAACATCGCCATGAAGGTACCGGCGCACGAATACGAGCGCACGGTGGACTTCTATCGTAACGTGCTCGGCCTGCACCAGCTCGCCGACACCGCACCCGGCAGCGCCGAGACCACCGCCTTCGCATTCGGCGACAAGGTGCTGTGGATCGATCGCGTACCCGGCATCAGCCAGGCGGAACTGTGGCTGGAAATCGCCACCGATGACCTCGACGCCGCGGCCGAGCATCTCCGCCGCAATGGCTGCGCCCGCCGCGACGAAATCGAACCGCTGCCCGAAGGATTCGGCGGCTTCTGGCTCGCCAGCCCCTGCAACGTCATCCACCTGGTCACCGCCGATGCGGCACAAGAAACCGCGACAGCGCACGAACAGCAGACACCGTGACAGCGGTGCCGACATCGGCGCCGAACCGTCCGCTGCCGACGACTTTCCCGCTCGCCCACGATCGTTGCTAGGCCTCGCCGGGAGGACTGACCGATGAACCGCCCGCTCCACGAAACCATGCTCACCGTCGCCATCGCAGAAGCGAAGGCGGGTCTTGCCGAAGGCGGCATACCGATCGGCGCCGCCCTCTTCCATCGCGACGGCACCCTGCTCGGCCGCGGGCACAATCGCCGCGTACAGGAAAACGATCCGTCGATACACGGCGAAACGGACGCGTTCCGCAAGGCCGGGCGCCAGCGCGACTATCGCGACACCGTCATGGCGACCACGCTCGCGCCGTGCTGGTACTGCAGCGGGCTCATCCTGCAGTTCCGCATCGGCGCCGTCATCGTCGGCGAATCGCGCACCTTCCGCGGCGGTATCGATTGGCTGCGCGAGCGCGGCGTCGAGGTCATCGATCTGGAGTCGCGGGAATGCGAGCAACTCCTCGGCGCCTACATCTGCGCCCATCCCGACATCTGGAACGAAGACATAGGGGAACCCTGAAACCGGCGGGCCGATCCCTCAACGCCACCCGCCCCTGCGAAAACGCCGCGACACTTCAAGGAGGAAGCGCCATGACGATCCCAGCAGATCACGCATCGCACGCGGCCTGGCCGTACCTGCCGCCGCTGCGCGAATGGGAAGACACCTGCACCACCGTCCACATGTGGACCCAGATCGTGGGCAAGATCCGCCTCGCGCTGGGACCGTGGTTCAATCATTCCTGGGGCGTGGCGCTGTATCCCACCGCGCGCGGCCTGACCACCTCGCCCATGCCGTACGGCACCCGCACCTTCACCATCGATTTCGATTTCATCCGGCACGCGCTGCATATCGCAAGCGACGACGGTATCGGCCGCTCATTCGAACTGCAGCCGATGACGGTGGCCGAGTTCTACCACCGTCTGATGACGACGCTGCGCGGCATCGGCATACGCGTTCCGATCCATGCCCGGCCGGTGGAAGTGGTGGAAGCCATCCCCTTTGCCGACGATGACCGGCACGCGGCCTACGACGCCGCGGCGATCGCACGCTACTGGCGCGCGCTGCTGCAGGTCGACCGCGTCTTCAATGAATTCCGTGCCCGCTTCATCGGCAAGGCGAGCCCGGTGCATTTCTTCTGGGGCGCATTCGATCTGGCGACGACGCGCTTCTCCGGCCGGCGCGCGCCGCGCCATCCCGGCGGCGCGCCCAACTGTGCGGACTGGGTGATGGTCGAAGCCTATTCGCACGAGGTGGCGAGCGCCGGCTTCTGGCCCGGCAGCGGCATCGGCGCGGCGGCTTTCTATGCCTACGCCTATCCCGAACCCAGCGGATTCGACATCGCACCGGTCATACCCGCAGCCGCGCATTATCTGCGCAATCTCGGTGAGTTCATCCTGCCCTATGAAGCGGTGCGCACCGCGCCGGACCCGAACCAGGCGCTGCTCGCCTTCCTGCAGAGCAGCTACGAAGCGGCCGCGGACCTGGCGCGCTGGGACCGCGCCGCGCTCGAACGCGATGGCGCGGCGCTGGTGTGAGTGCTGGTACGGGATCTGGTGTGGGCTTCTGGTATGGGATCTGGCATGAGCCCCGCCGTGGCGCCTCAGCCGCACAACACCACGATCCACACGACCGCCGTCAGCAGCAGCGTCACCATCACCGCAGCGGAACCGAGATCCTTGGCGCGCGCCGACAGCGCGTGATCATCGTCGCTGACGCGATCGACCACCGCTTCGACGGCTGAATTGAGCAGTTCCACCGGCAGCACCAGCAGCAGACTGCCGATCAGCAGCGCGCGCTCCACCGCACCGTCGGCCAGCCACAGCGCGAGCGGCACACCGCACGCGACCAGGGCAAGCTCCTGACGGAATGCCGATTCGTATCGCCACGCCGCACGCAGACCGGCCAGCGAATACCGCGCCGCCAGCGCGATCCGTTTCAGGCCGCTATGGCCAGGCTTCCCCATACCCACTTCCTCATCTGTCGACACAAGACCGTCATCTATCTCACGCCAATGTGAAGATCCGGTGACAGCGCAGCGGCAGCGCGGGCATCACCGCGCACGGCCGTCACACAAGCTTCACCATTCCGTCGCCGCAGCGTCATGCAGCGGGCATACCTTGCATTCTGCATGCGCATACTGATGATGTCAGATGTCTACTTCCCGCGGGTCAACGGCGTATCCACGTCCATCGCAACCTATCGCGACTCGCTGCGCGAGCTCGGACACGAGGTCGCGCTGATCGCGCCGGAATACCCGTCTGCCAGACCCGGATCAGAATCCGAACCAGAACTGAGCTCCGGACACGACGAAGGCTGGATACACCGCATTCCCGCGCGCGGCGTCTGGCGCGATCCCGAGGATCGGATGATGCGCTGGCGCGTGATCATGACACAGACGTCGCGACTGCGCGCAGCGGCATTCGACATCGTTCACATCCAGACGCCCTTCGTCGCCCATTACGCCGGCGTCCGCCTCGCGCGCACGCTGAACATTCCGGTGATCGAGTCCTATCACACCTATTTCGAGGAATACCTAGGCTGCTATCTGCCGCTGCCGCAGTCGCTGGCGCGCATGCTTGCCCGCCGCATCTCCCGCGCGCAGGGCAAGGCGGTCGATGCGCTGGTGACGCCATCACAGGCGATGCGGGACCGGCTGAGGAGCTACGGCGTCACCACACCCATCAGCGTCATCCCCACCGGTCTCGATCTGCGGCATTTCAGCGGCGGCGACGGCGCGCGCTTCCGCGCCGCGCTTGAAATCGACAGGGGCATTGCCGTCGACCGTCCGCTGCTGCTCTACGTCGGCCGCGTCGCGCACGAGAAGAATATCGATTTCCTGCTCGAAACGATGCGTGACATCCGCCGCGCGCGGCCGGACGCCGTGCTGCTCGTCACCGGCGAAGGCCCGGCGGAAACACATCTGCACCGTCTCGCCGACCGTCTCGGCATCGGCGACAGCGTGATCTTCACCGGCTATCTCGACCGCAAGACCACGCTGCTCGACTGCTACGCCGCCGCCGATGTCTTCGTGTTCGCCTCGCACACCGAAACCCAGGGCCTGGTACTGCTCGAAGCGATGGCGATGGGACTGCCGGTGGTCGCTCACTCGATCATGGGCACGAGCGAAGTGCTGCGTGACGGCGAAGGCGCGCTCATCGCCCGCACCGGCGACCATGCCGATTTCGCCGCCAAGGTCCTGCGCATCCTCGACGATGCCGCACTGCATCAACAGCTGCGGCAGCGAGGGCGCGCATACGCCGCGCAGTGGTCGAACGAATCCTGCACGCACAGCATGGTCGCGCTCTATCGGAGCCTGATCGCCCACAGCGGCTCGGCCGCGCCAGCCGACGGAACCGTCCGCCATGACGGCAGCGGCGCACACTGAAGCGCGGGCGCCGGTCGAGCCGCCGCGGCGGCTGACCGTCTGCATCGTCAGCGAAACCTTTCCACCCGAGATCAACGGCGTCGCCATGTCGCTGTCGCGCTTCGCCGCCGGCTTGCGCATGCTCGGCCACGAAGTGCAGTTGATCCTGCCTCACCGCAGCGACCGTCGCAAACACCATCTGTACGGCAGCGCCACGGTATTGCCCGTGCATGGACTGCCACTGCCGCGTTACCCCGAGCTACGCTTCGGCCTGCCGGCGGGACGCGCCATCCGCGCGCTGTGGCGCCAGCATCCACCCGACATCGTCTACGTCGCCACACAGGGACCGCTCGGCTGGTCCGCCGTGCGCGCGGCGCGGCAGGCCGCCATTCCCGTGCTGAGCGGATTCCATACCAACTTCCACGTCTATTGCCGCCACTACGGCATGAAAGCGCTGGAAACCCTGGCGATCGCCTGGCTGCGCCGCTTCCATCGCCGGACCGACTGCACGCTCGTCCCCACCAGCGATATGCAGAACATGCTGATGGCGATGGGGCTGCCATCGGTGCGCGTCCTCGGTCGCGGCGTCGATAATGGCCTGTTCACGCCCCAGCGCCGCGATCCGGTGCTGCGTGCACATTGGGAGCTGGCGCCGGACGACCTTGCCGTCATCTACGTCGGCCGCCTGGCGGCGGAGAAAAACCTGCCGCTCGCCGTCAACGCATTCCGCGCGCTGCAGGAAGCATGCGGCAATGCGCGCTTCATCCTCGTCGGCGACGGCCCGCTCGCCGCCGAGCTGCGGCGCGACAATCCCGATTTCATTTTCTGCGGTATGCGGACCGGCGAGGATCTCGCCCGCCACTATGCCAGCGGCGATCTGTTCCTGTTTCCCAGCGTGACGGAAACCTTCGGCAACGTGCTGCTCGAAGCGATGGCGAGCGGTCTGTCGGTGCTCGCCTACGACTGCGCCGCCGCCCGCGAGCACATCCGCAGCTACCGCAACGGCGTCACCGTCGAAACGGGATGCGAGCCCGCCTTCCTGCAAGCGGCGATCACGCTTGCCACCGACCCGGCGCTGCTGCGCACGACGCGCGAGAACGCCCGGCGGCACACACTCGCCCACGACTGGAGCGACGTCGCGCGCACCCTGGAACGACTGCTCATCGAGCATCTGCCACCGACGCCGCCCTGCGCCAGCGGCGGTAAAGAATGATTCACGCAAACGTAGCCCTGCTGTCACTTGCCGGACCGACACTATCCATGTACTGGCACAGCGAGACCCGACGCCATGGCGACCAGCAAGACAGTCCTGTTCGCGCGCCGCATCTGGAAAATCGATACCTCGATCTGCCGCGGACTCAATCGCACCAGCCGTATCTATGGCGTGCGTCCCTTCTTCGCCGCCGTCAGCCGCCTCGGTGACGGCGTCTTCTGGTACACACTCATCGCGCTGATCGCGCTCCTCGACCGCGAGGCCGGCTATCTGCACGGACTGCAGATGCTCGCCACCGCAGCGGTCGGCCTGCTGATCTACAAGCTGATCAAATCGGCCACCGTGCGGCCGCGGCCCTATACCGGCAACCGCGGCATCGATCTGTGCACGCAGCCGCTCGATCAGTACAGCTTCCCCTCCGGCCACACCCTGCACGCCGTTTCCTTCAGCATCATCGCCTGCGCGCACTACCCGATGCTGTACGAGACGCTGTTCCTGTTCGCCGTGCTGGTCGCCCTGTCGCGCATGGTGCTCGGCCTGCACTATCCCACCGACGTCCTCGCCGGCGCGCTGCTGGGCGCGACGCTGGCAGGAATCAGTCTCAGCCTCTATTCCTGAAGTCGTCCCGCCGCCCGCCGCCGCCCACCCGTCATCGCCGTCCGCGTTCGTCCGTTTGCTTGGAACGCGGCACGACATGCGCTAGCGTTGATGACAGACCCGATAACGGATCCACTGATGGATCTCAGCGCTCACAGTCACGCGGAGGTGCGAAATGGCCAGATGCGAAGTCTGCGGCAATGATTACCACTTGGCGTTCGAAGTCATGATGGCCGGCGAGCGGCACACCTTCGACAGTTTCGAATGCGCGATACACCGGCTCGCACCGTCATGTGAGCACTGCGGCTGCCGTATCATCGGACACGGCGTGGAAGCCGCCGGGATCTTCTATTGCTGCGCGAACTGCGCACGCGCCGGCGGCGCGCACAGGATCAGGGATCGCGCCTGAGCACCGGCGTCACCGCCGCCTCAATCCGAATCCACCGGCCGCGGACGCCGTTCGCTATCGATGGCGACGTAAGTCAGCGTCGCCTCGGTGACGCGGACACACTCCTCGCGCCCACGGTTGCGCTCGGCGTAGACCACGACCTGCACCGTCAGCGAAGTTCGTCCGATGCGGATCACTTCGGCATAGCAACTGATCAGATCGCCGACGAACACCGGCTTGCGGAACTGAAAGGAATTGACGGCCACGGTCACGACGCGACCGTGCGTGCGGCGATGCGCTTCGACGCTGCCGGCGATATCCACCTGCGACATGATCCAGCCGCCGAAGATATCGCCGGCGGCATTGGTATCGGTCGGCATCGCCAGCACGCGGATGGTGGGCGGGCGATCGGGCAGCACATCCATGACCGTCGCCTGCGGCTGCTCTTCAGTGACCATGATACAAACCCTCCAGAACGGCGCGCATATGCGCCAATACCTGCGCGCGCCGCAGCTTCAGCGTCGGTGTCAGCATGCCGTTCTCCACCGTCCACGGCTCCAGCGTCAACGCCACCCGCCGCACCCGGGCATAGCCGGGGAAGGCGCCGAGCAGACCGCCGACGCGGCGGCACACTTCATCGCGCACCCGCGCATCATCCAGCGCCGCTGCATAATCCGGCGCCGCCGCACCACCTGGCACCGCTGCGCCTTCACCGTCCAGGCCGAGACCGGCGGCGAACACCCGCCAGCGCTCGCGGTTCAGCACCAGCAGCGCGGCCAGGTACGGCCGCCCTTCACCGACGACCATCGCCTGCTCGAACAGCGCATCCCCGGTGATGGCCATTTCCATGTCGGTCGGCGAGATCTTCTCGCCGTTCGAGAGCACGATGATGTCCTTCAGCCGGCCGGTGATGTAAAGCCGTTCATCCTGCATGCGTACCCTGTCGCCCGTATGCAGCCAGCCTTCGCCGTCAATGGTCTGCGCCGTCGCTTCCTCGTCGTCGAGATAGCCGCGCATCATCCCCGGACTTTTCACCAGCAGCTCGTCTTCGGCGCCGATGCGCAGCTCGACATCGCGCAGGGCGCGGCCGACGCTCATCGGCTCGTTGTCGGCGAGCGTATTGCCGCTGACCACCGGCCCGAGTTCGGTCATGCCGTAGCCCTGCACCAGCGGCAGGCCGAGACCGATGAAGCGCCGCGCCACCGCCGCCGGAATCGGCGCGCCGCCGCACACGGCGATGCGCAGGCGTCCGCCGAGACGCGCGAGCACCTTGTCGGCGACCATGCGCCTGAGCAACGGCCACAGCAGAAAACCCGGATGCCACGCGCCGCGGCCCTGCGCATGCTCGAAGCGCCGCCAGCCGATCTCCACCGCGCTGCGCAGCAGCCGCCGCGCCAGCGCGGGACGCGCCGCCATCTGCTCATCGATGCGCGCGTACACGCGCTCGTAAATGCGCGGCACCGAAATCAGCACCGTCGGCCGCACCACCGGCAGATCCTCGGCCAATTGCGCCACCGAACGCGCATAGGCGACAGTGGCGCCGGCCATCATCGGCAGATAGTAGCCGAGGGTGCGCTCCAACATGTGCGAGAGCGGCAGAAAGGAGAGGAACAGATCGTCGGCATGAACCGTGTTGCAGTCGTGCGACGCCCAGGCGTTCCACAGAATATTGCCGTGGGTGAGGATCACGCCCTTGGGACGGCCGACCGTGCCGGAGGTATAGACGATGGTGGCGACGCTGTCGCGGCCGCCGGCGCTGATGCGGAATTCATCCGCCGGCGCCGCGGGCAGCCAGTCGCCGAGCGTGCTCAGGCGCGCATCGCCGCCGATCTCATTGCCGGTATCATTGTCGGCAGCCTTACGCAGCACGACGCGCAGACCGTCGAACGCGCGCAGTGCCGGCGCCAGCGCTTCCCACTGCGCCGCTCCTTCGATGAACAGCAGACGCACCTGCGTACGTTCGATGATGTAGGCGACGTTGTCCGCGCGGTCGTTGAAGAACAGCGGCACCACCACCAGCCCGAGACCGAGCGCGGCCTGATCGAAACACACCCAGTCCGGCCCGTTCGGCAGCATGATGGCGACGCGGTCGCCGGCGCGCAGGCCGCTCGCCGTCAGCGCCGCCTGCCAGCGCCGCGCGCGCTGCTCGATCTCGCGCCAGCTCAGATCACGCCATTGCTTCCGCCCTGAATCGAAGCAGCGATAGGCCACCGCTTCCGGCGTGCGCCGCACGCGTTCGCGAAACAGCGCGCACAGGCTGTCGACGGCCAGCGGTTCGATGAAAGCGCCGACACTCATCGCTGCGCTTCGCCGGATGACAGATGCAGCCAGCCCTCGTCCGGCTCGAAACGCGCGCCGTGACGACGCGAAAGCGCCTGCAGGCGTTCGCGCAACTGCGCCGCACCGACGCTGCGGATGTAATGCAGGGGACCGCCGCGGAAAGGAGCGAAGCCGGCGCCGAAGACGATGCCGGCATCGATGGCATCCTCGTTCGCCGCAATGCCTTCGCGCAGGCAAGCCACCGCTTCGTTGAGCATGCCGAGGATAAGACGGTCGCCGAGATCGGACGGCATGCTCCCGTCCGCTTCATCCCGCGTTTTCACCGCTTCACCGTTGCGGTAGCTGTAGAAACCGCGGCCGCTCTTGCGGCCGAGCTGTCCCGCCTCCACCATGCGGCGCAGACGCTCGGGCACCGGCAGGTCGAGATGCTCGGCGAGGTTGTCCGCCACCGCGAGACAAATGTCGAGGCCGACGGCATCGGCCAGCTCCACCGGACCGACGGGCATGCCGAAGGTGATCGCCGCGCGATCGACCGTCTCGGGGCGTATGCCCTCGGTCACCGCCATCACCGCCTCCAGCAGATACGGCATCAGCACGCGGTTGACCAGAAAGCCCGGCCGGCTGCGCACCGCCAGCGGCAAACGGTCGATGCGGCGCACGAAGGCGGCGGCGCGGCGCGCCAGCGCGGCATCGGTGCGCCCGGTGCTCACCACTTCCACCAGCTGCATCTTCGCCACCGGATTGAAGAAATGCAGGCCGACGAGGCGCTGCGGCGCGGCCAGCGCCGTGACCAGCGTTTCCAGCGCAATGCTCGAGGTGTTCGTCGCCAGCAGCGCATCCGCTTTCAGCCGCGGCTCGATGTCGCGCAGCAGCGCCTGCTTCGCCGCCGCATTCTCGCTGATCGCTTCGATGACGACATCGGCATGGGCGACGCCGGCGCCGTGCACATCGGGAATCAGCCGGTCCATCGCCGCGCGCACCAGGCGCGGTTCGCGCAGCCGCTTGCGCAGCAGTCCCTGCGCCCGCGCGAGCGCCGCGCCGATGTGCTCGGCGGACAGATCCTGCAGCGTCACGGTCAGGCCCTGTGCCACGCACCAGGCGGCGATGTCACCGCCCATGGCGCCGGCGCCGACGACATGCACGCGCTGCACGGTCGGCGCGGCGGCGGTCTTGCCGAACGCTTTGAGCTTTTCCTGCAGGAAGAAAACGCGGATCAGATTCTTCGCCGTATCGCCGAGCACCAGCCGTGCCACCGAGTTGGCTTCCTCCGCGTACATGCGCGCGGGATCATCGGCATGATGCTCCCACAGATCGATCAGCGCGTGAGGCGCCGGATAATGATGTTCGGGCGCCTTGGCGGCGACACGGCGGCGCAGCCGGCGCGCGATCTGCGGACGCGCGAAGCGGTGCGCGGCCAGCCGCTGCCATAGCGGCGGACGGTGGCGGGCGGGTTCGTGCAGTATCGTTTCCCGCGCCGCGCGCTCGAGCTGTCGGCGCGGCAGCGCATAATCGACCAGCCCCAGCCGCGCGGCGGCGCGCGCATCGAGCGCGCGGCCGCTCAGCATCAGATCGAGCGCCGGCAGCGCACCGATCAGACGCGGTGCGCGCACGGTACCGCCGAAGCCGGGATGAATGCCGAGACGAACCTCGGGCAGGCCGAGGCGTGTGCGCGGGTCGTCCTCGGCGATGCGGTAGCGCGTTGCCAGCGCCAGTTCGAGACCGCCGCCCAGGCAATAGCCGTGGATCAGCGCCACGGTCGGACACGGCAGCGCCTCGAGGCGATCGAACACCGATTGCGCGCGGCGGATCAGCGCCACCGCTTCGCCGTGACTGTCGAGGTGCAGCAGCTCACCGATGTCGGCGCCGGCGATGAAACCGGCGGATTTCGCCGAACGGATGACCACGCCGCGCGGCGGTGCGGCTTCGATGTCGCGCAGCGCCTCGTCGAGCCCGGCAATGACATCGGCCGACAGTGTGTTCACCGCGGCGTCGCGCTTGTCGAAACTCAGCCACAGGATGCCGTCGCCGTCGCGCTCGCTCAGCCAGTGCGGACGCACGGGTTCAAGCCCGTTCATCGTCGTCGCCTCCCCGATCGCGCCCGGACAACCCATTCTCTATCAACATGGCACCGCCCTGGCCGCCTCCTATGCACAGACTGGCGATGCCGCGCTGTGCCGCATTCGTCTTCAGCACGTGCAGCAGATGCAGCACGATGCGCGCACCGCTGGCGCCGACCGGATGACCGAGCGCGATCGCACCGCCATCGACGTTGAGGCGCGCCGGGTCGATCGCGCCGAGCGCGCCCGGCAAGCCCAGCGCCTGCCGGCAGTATTCCGGATCCTGCCAGGCGGCGAGAACGGCGAGCACCTGCGCGGCGAACGCTTCGTTGATCTCCCAGTAATCGATGTCGCTCACGGTCAGGCCGTGACGCTGCAGCAGCGGCAGCGCGGCATGCGCCGGACCCAGCCCCATGAGCGCCGGATCGACGCCGGCCCAGGCACTGTCGACGAGGCGTCCGAGCACCGGCAAACGCCAGCGCGCCACGGCTTCCGCGCTGGCGAGAAGCAACAGCGCGGCGCCGTCCGTCACCTGCGCGCTATTGCCGGCGGTGACGAGGCCGAAGGGACGATCGAACACCGGCTTGAGCGCGGCAAGGCGCTCCATGCTGGTATCGCGGCGCAGTCCGTCATCCTCGGCATAGACCTTGCCGTCGCCATCGTAGATCGTTGCGATTTCGCCGAGACGGTTTTCATCGACGGCGTGCGCCAGACGGCGATGGCTGTCGAGCGCGTAGGCATCCATGCGTTCACGCTCGATGTGGAAACGGTAGGCAAGGTTTTCCGCCGTCTGCCCCATCGACAGACCGGCGATCGGATCGGTGAGGCCGCGCAGCAGGCCGGGCACCGGTTTGAAATGCGCCGGACGCAGCCGCGTCAGACTGCGCGCCCGTGCGCGCCAGTCGCGCGCGCCGTTCCACTGCGCCAGCCAGTCGGCGAGCGCGTCGCCGAACAGCAGCGGTGCATGACTCATCGCTTCGGTGCCGCCCGCCAGCACCAGATGCGAGCGCCCCAGGCGGATCCGCGCCGCCGCAGCATCGAGCGCCTGCATGCCCGAGGCACAGTTGCGCTGCACCGTCCAGGCGGTGACGCCATGACCGCAGCCGAGACGGAGCGCGGTGACACGGGCGATGTTGGCCTCGTCGGCGCCGGGCATGGCGCAGCCGAGGATGAGTTCGTCGAGATCGGCGGGCGCGAACGGCTGGCGCAGCAGCAGCGCCCGGCCCGCGGCCACCGCCAGATCGGAAGCGCCAAAGGGATTGCGCGCGCCGCGCGCCTTGAGGAAAGGCGTGCGACAGCCGTCCACTATATAGACGGAGCCGTCCGCATTCATGAGTGCCTGGTGTTCCAATAGTCCGCCGGAAATTCGTCTACCATGATGACTTCACGCCGCGCGGTCAAGGCCCGGCGCCAGAGATCGGCTTCGCCTTCATCGATCACGCCGGCGCCGAGACCGGCTTCGATCAGCTCGGTCTCCGCAGCCCCGATCCGTTCGTCCATTCTTCCCTGACGCATGGCGCGCCTGAGCTTGCACTCCACCTGCTCGGCGGCATGCACCAGCGCCAGCGCCGCATCGACGCGGCCGATGGTCTGCACCGTATCGCCGGTAGTGTACATCCCCGCCGTCAGCCGCTCGCGCGCCGCGCCCGGGCTCATGATCACCGCCGCGGCGCGCCGCCCGAGTGTATCCGAAGGCCCGCGGTAACGGCGCCCGAGCGGAAAGATCAGCACCGACAACAACCAGGCGACGGGGCGCGAGGGCAGGTTGCGCAGCAGACCGCTCAGGCTGTCCTGCACCCGCGCCAGCGCATCCTCGCACGCCCATTGCATCAGCGCCACATCCGCCTGCGGACGCGCTTCCATTTCGAAGCGGCGCAGCACCGCTGTCATCAGATAGAGCTGGCTCAGCACGTCGGCGAGACGCCCGGACAGATGCTCGCGGCGCTTCAGTTCGCCGCCGAACAGCAGCAGCGCGGCATCGGCGGCGAGCGCGAAGGCCGCGCTCATGCGCGCGAGCTGGCGGAAATAGGGCTGCGCATGCCGTCCGCCCGGCGCCGGCAGCAGGTGCGCGCCGCCGAGCCCGAACCACAGTGCGCGGGCAGCATTGCTGACGATGAAGCCGGCATGCCCGAACAGCGCGCGGTCGAATTCGAGCAGCTCCCGTTCCTCGTCCCCGCACGCCGCCGCGCGCATCTCGGCCAGCACCCAGGGATGGCAGCGCACCGCGCCCTGGCCGAAGATGATCATGCTGCGCGTGAGGATGTTGGCGCCTTCGACGGTGATGCTGATCGGCACCGCCTGGTAGACGCGGGCGAGCAGATTGCGCGGCCCCATGCAGATGCCGCTGCCGCCCTGCACGTCCATGCCGTCGTTGACCACGCTGCGCATGCGCTCGGTGAGATTGTACTTGACGATGGCCGAGGCCACCGCCGGATGCTCGCCGCGATCGATCGCCTGCACGGTCATCACGCGCGCGGCATCCATGAGATAGGCATGGCCGGCGATGCGCGCCAACGCTTCCTCCACGCCTTCGAAACGACCGATGGGCTGGCGGAACTGGCGGCGGATGCGGGCATAGGCGCCGGTATAGCGCGCCACCAGCTTGCCGGCGCCGGCGGCGAGCGCCGGCAGCGAGATCGCGCGGCCCGCGGCCAGACATTCCATCAGCATGCGCCAGCCTTCGCCGATGCCGTCACGGCCGCCGATGATCCAGTCGAGCGGAATGAACACGTCGCGGCCGCGCAGCGGACCGTTCTGGAAAGCGATGCCGAGCGGTTCATGGCGCGCGCCGACGCTGACGCCGGGTGTATCGCGCGGAATCAGCGCCAGCGTGATGCCGCGTTCGACCTCGTCGCCGAGCAGGCCGTCCGGATCGCGCAGATTGAAGGCGAGCCCGAACACGGTGGCGACCGGCGCGAGCGTGATGTAGCGCTTGTCCCAGTCGAGGCGGATGCCGAGCACCGCCTCGCCATCGACTTCACGCCGGCAGACGATGCCGGTGTCCGGCATGCTGCCGGCGTCGCTGCCCGCCTCGGGACCGGTGAGCGCGAAACAGGGTACTTCCTCGCCGCGGGCGAGACGCGGCAGATAATGATCCTTCTGATCGCGGCTGCCATAGCGCAGCAGCAGCTCGGCCGGACCGAGCGAGTTCGGCACCATGACGGTGACGGCGGCGGCGAGGCTGCGCGTCGCCACCTTCATCACCACCGCGGAATGCGCGAGCGCGGAAAAACCGAGCCCGCCGTATTCACGCGGAATGATCATGCCGAAGAAGCCCTGCGCCTTGATGTATGCCCACACCGGCGGCGGCAGATCGTGGCGCTCGGCGCTGATGTGCCAGTCGTCGAGCATGGCGCACAGGGTCTCGACCGGCCCGTCGAGAAAGGCCTGCTCCTCGGCCGAGAACCGCGGCGGCGGCAGATCGAGCACCTCGCGCCAGCGCGGACGACCGCTGAACAGCTCACCCTCCCACCACACCGTGCCCGCCTCCAGCGCCTCGCGCTCGGTGCGCGACAGCGCCGGCATGACGCGGCGGAACCAGGGCAGCACGCGCGCCGTGATCCCGCGCCGGCGCAGCGGTATGACGTTCAATGGAATGGCGACCAGCAGGAACAACGTCCACAGCAACAGCAGCGGCAGGACACCGAGCGCGGACCACAGCGTCAGCGCAACGAGCATCACGGCGACGATCGCGGTCGCAAACGGCAGCGCGATCCGTGTAACGGCAAGAGTCCAGAGGACGGCGAGCAAGGCAAACAATGAGAGCAAAGTCATCATGTCATCGCCTCATTACGACGATCCGCGGCGCCGACGAATACGCGAATACTCTGATTGTCACTGTACTCCGGTTTTCCGGCAATGACAGTGCAGCCATGCCGTTATCCGGCCAGGAACAAGAGCGAGCAACGCGTCAGCCGCCCTTGGCACCCCTCCCCCGCACCGCCGCCGCCACCCGCTCCAGCAGCTTCGGCGTCACCCGATCTTGACGCTCGATCTTGCTGATGTAGGCCTGGCTGACACCCATCCGCCGCGCCAGTTCGGCCTGCGACAGACGCGCCCTGACGCGCGCGAGGGCGACGGGGTTATCGACGTAATCCTCGAGCCGGAACGGAACATAGTCCTTGCCTGCCCTGTCGGGGCGCTCCTTGAGCTTGCGCTCCAGATCGCCACGCAGACGCTGGAACAAGTCATAGGGCAGCAACACGTATTCCGGTTTGCCGTCCAGCGACTGGATGACCTGGATCTTCTTCAAGGCCGAGCTCACTTATAAACGTCTCCCCGCATTCCTATGCGATGAATCGCGATCACCCGCGTTTCGTCGTCGCGGGTGAACAGAATCCGCCAACCGCCGACGCGCAAGCGCCATTCCGAGCGACCGGCCATCGCCTTGACGTTCAGCGCCGGTGCATCGGGATCATCCCCCAACACCTGAATCCGTTCGGCGATGCGCTGCCGCGTCGTTCGGTCGAGGCGGACCAGCATGCGCTGCGCCTCGCGATGGATGACGATCGTCCATGTCGTCATGGTTATATCATAAGGTTGTATTTTATTGTATCTCGGCAAGCATGACCGCTGAGGAACTACCCCATGTTCGGTGGCCGGGAGGATCAGGGATAGAACAGACGGCCCGGAATCGAAACAGGCTACCGTCTGATTTTCCTGCACGGCGGGAAAGGCGAATCGGCAGATCCGCCCTCCGGTGCTATCATCGGAAAATTCCCCCGGCCGGCCGGTATTCCAACGATAAACAACGGGTTGATTCCACCAATGAAGATCGCGAGCTGGAACGTCAATTCACTGCGCGTGCGCCTGCCCCAGGTGCTCGCCTGGCTGGAGCTGCACAAACCCGATGTCGTCGGGCTGCAGGAAACCAAGCTGCAGGACGAGCAGTTTCCGGTGGAAGAGCTACGCGCCGCCGGCTATCACGCGGCGTTTTCCGGGCAGAAGACCTACAACGGCGTGGCGCTGCTCAGCCGCATGCCCGCCGCCGACGTCGTGCGCGACATCCCCGGCCTCGACGACCCGCAGCGGCGCATCATCGGCGCCAGCTTCGACGACGTGCGCGTGATCGATCTCTACGTGCCCAACGGCCAGTCCGTCGATTCCGATAAATACGCCTACAAGCTGCACTGGCTGGAACGCGTCACCGCCTGGCTGGCGCAGCAGCGCCGGAGCCACGAGCGCCTAGTGGTGCTCGGCGACTTCAACATCGCGCCCGAACCCATCGACGTGCATGAGCCCGCCGCCTGGGAAGGCAAGGTGCTGTTCAGCCTGCCCGAGCGCACCGCCTTCGCCCAACTGCTCGACGACGCCGGCCTGTGCGATACTTTTCGCCTGAAGCGGCCCGAAGAAACCGCATACAGCTGGTGGGACTACCGCATGGGCGCCTTCCGCCGCAATCTGGGACTGCGCATCGATCACATCCTCGCCAGCACGGCACTGTGCGAGCGCTGCCGCGACAGCACCATCGACACCGAACCGCGGCGCGCGCCGCAGCCCTCCGACCACGCGCCCGCGGTCGCCGAATTCGATCTCTGAAGCCGCGCGATGAACGAAGCACGAGACCAGGCCATGCACTCCGACTCCCGCTCCGGACCTCACTCTGGTCCCAGCTCTGATCCCAACTCTAATTACAGAACCCACCGATGAAATACACCGATCTGCGCGACTTCATCGCCATGCTGGAAAAATCCGGTGAACTGGTACGCGTCGGCACCGAGGTGGATCCGCGCCTGGAAATGACCGAGATCTGCGACCGCACGCTGCGCCGCGGCGGCCCGGCGATTCTGTTCGAAAATCCGAAGGGACACGACATCCCGGTGCTCGCCAACCTCTTCGGCACGCCGCACCGCGTCGCACTCGGCATGGGCGCCGACTCGGTCGACGCGCTGCGCGAGATCGGCAAGCTGCTTGCCTACCTGAAGGAACCGGAACCGCCCGCCGGCCTGCGCGACGCCTGGGACAAATGGCCGGTGCTGAAACAGGTACTCAATATGAACCCGAAAACGGTCGGCAGCGCGCCCTGTCAGCGCAACGTGATCGAAGGCGACGACGTCGACCTCTCGCGCCTGCCGATCCAGACCTGCTGGCCCGGCGACGCCGGCCCGCTCATCACCTGGGCACTGGTGGTGACGCGCGGACCGCACAAGCCGCGGCAGAACCTCGGCATCTACCGCCAGCAGGTGATCGGCCGCAACCGCGTCATCATGCGCTGGCTCGCGCACCGCGGCGGCGCGCTCGACTTCAGGGACTGGCAACAGAAACATCCGGGCGAACCCTTCCCCGTCGCCGTCGCCCTCGGCGCCGACCCGGCGACCATCCTCGGCGCGGTGACGCCGGTACCGGACACGCTGTCGGAATACGCCTTCGCCGGCCTGCTGCGCGGCGGCAAGACCGAAGTGGTCAAATGCATCGGCAGCGACCTCACCGTACCGGCGAGCGCGGAGATCGTGCTCGAAGGCCACATCGCGCCCGGCGACATGGCCGACGAAGGCCCCTTCGGCGACCACACCGGCTACTACAACGAAGTGGAACGCTTCCCCGTCTTCACCATCGACCGCATCACCCACCGCGACAGCCCGATCTATCACAGCACCTACACCGGCCGCCCGCCGGACGAACCCGCCGTGCTCGGCGTCGCGCTCAACGAAGTCTTCGTGCCCATCCTGCAAAAGCAGTTCCCGGAGATCATCGACTTCTACCTGCCGCCCGAAGGCTGCTCCTATCGGATGGCCTGCGTCAGCATGCGCAAGCAATACCCCGGCCACGCCAAGCGCGTGATGCTCGGCATCTGGTCCTTCCTGCGCCAGTTCATGTACACCAAATTCGTCATCGTCGTCGACGACGACATCGACGTACGCGACTGGAAGAGCGTGGTCTGGGCCATGACCACCCGCATGGACCCGCACCGCGACATGGTCTTCATCGACAACACGCCGATCGATTATCTCGATTTTGCCTCGCCGGTATCGGGGTTGGGATCGAAGGTCGGGTTTGATGCGACCAATAAGTGGAAGGGAGAGACGAACCGCGAGTGGGGGCTACCGATTGAGATGGATGCGGGGGTTAGAGGGAAGGTGGATGAGATTTGGGAGGGGCTGGGGATATTTGGAAAGGAATAAACGCCGGACTGATAATCCCAATAAGTCGCCGCTCTCAAAAAACGTCACCTTCAACAGCAGATTGCCAAAAACTCAGATGTCGCTATTGGTTTTATACGTCATTTTTGACATCTAATTATAGTTGGGCCGCTCGGATCAACCTCTATGGCTGTGTGGGTTTCCGCTGCTGCTACCGCGTTGCGCAAGCTCCGTGCTCCAGAGTTCAGCGCCGCACCTTCATTCCCGATCGTTCATAGCGCAAGCCACTGGCTGACGGAGGTGTGCGCCGCAACGGGCTTCCCGAGAGTTCTCGGGGCAAGCTTGCCGTCGCAAGGTTTTGGCGTACAGTTTCGTCAGGCAGGCCGTTGGCATCGTCGCCGGCGGCCCAACAATTCGTTCAAGCCGACGCCGCTTCGCGGCGCGGCTTAACTCAAGCGTTAGGGTTGATCGAATGGAATTTATAATTGGCCTTTTAAAGGTTCTAATAGGTGGCTTCATTCTGTTCACATTGGCGAGAATTACCTATGAAAGTATTGGCAAAAAATCAAAGTGGGGTTAGGTAGTTTTTGTGGGTGGTTTAGCTTTAACGAATATGCTGATTTATCGCTTATTTGGTAGCTCAATAAACCCTCCATTTTTTACTGCTGTTTGGTTTGCTATTACTCTTTTAGGTCTCGCTCCTAAAGAATC
The DNA here is from genome assembly GCA_964388175.1 of uncultured Chromatiales bacterium. Classification (GTDB taxonomy): domain Bacteria; phylum Pseudomonadota; class Gammaproteobacteria; order SZUA-140; family SZUA-140; genus JAITWN01. The sequence continues at coordinate 75,999 of CAYLYS010000002.1, forward strand.
TCCCACGGTATCTCTTTGGTATAAAAGAGGCTTCTATGCAATCGTATTGGGTACTATTGTTGGCTGGGCATCCTATGCTGAAGTTATCACACTACCCTAACCCATCATTCAAGCGGAACTGGCTAAAGCCAGCCCCTTAATTCAAACGTTAAGCGTCGCCCCATCGTCATGCCAGCATTACCCATAACAACATTCGCTTCACTCGCCCGGGAGTACTGCGCATGGGCCACTGGCGCTGATGGCTCGTCCATGACAGAGCGTGGCGCCCTGCAGAACATCTGTAGGCTCTATGTGGCAGCGCTGGAGTTGCCGCCTCCGTGGAACGAAGCCCTTCCCGTCGAGGTGCCGGATATCGAACTATCCCAGTCCGAGATAGATGCAGTCCAGGCGCGGGCGTCTGAACTGCAGCGGCAAATCTACTGGGAAACCTTCGATCCATATCAAGATCCGCCAGAGCAACCGGTCATTGGACATCTGACCGACGACCTTGGGGATATATATCGGGACATCGCAAGAGGGATTCTACTTTTCGACAGCGGTCGAGTTGATGAAGCACTTTGGGAGTGGGCCTTCAACTTCCGAATACACTGGGGAGAACACGCAACTGGCGCGATACGTGCTCTTCATGCTTACCTCGCGCAGGAAGACCCTGATGGCCTATCACGCGACTCCTAACAAGCGGTTCGGGTCGGACGCTTTCCTGCGGGCGCTCATGAACCGCGTAATATTCTCGGTCCACGAACGCCCGCAGGAAAGCGCCACTCAACCGCGGCGTTAAGCCGCACAGAGATGCCCCAGTTCGTAGCCCTGCTCCGCGGAGTGAATGTAGGCAAGGGAAACCGAGTGCCTATGGCCGAGTTCAGGCTCATGCTCGAGCAGATCGGCTACACCGAGGTCAAAACGCTGCTCAATAGTGGTAATGCCGTCTTTACCAGCTCCGGGCGCTCAGGAAAGAAGCACGCTCAGGTCATCGCGGCTTCACTACACAGCAGGGGTTCGGTGTGTCTACGTCTGTCATCGTAAAATCGGCCGCGGAACTGGCCGCGATCATCAAAGACAACCCGATGGTTCCATCCGAATCAGAGCACTCGCGGTTGCTTGTGGCATTCGGGCAAGAAAAATCCGCACTGCGGTCGCTGGAGCTGCTGCTACCGCTGGCCAAAGACCCAGAGCGTCTGGTCATCACCAGCAAGGCAGCCTACCTGCGCTGTCCGGCAGGGTTGTTGGAGAGCAAGGTTGGAGAGGCGATGCTTGGCAAGGCGGGCAGAGGAGTCACCACGCGCAACTGGGCTACAGTACTCAAATTGGGCGTGCTGCTGAGTGCGGCCTAACAATCATTCAACGCACAACCTTCTTGCGAATTCTCTGGCACAAACCCCTGTCCATGCACATCTGGCTCGCGTAATATTCTGGGAATTTAACCAGTTATCAGGAGAAGTTTCATGAGCAAAGGCATGGATCGAAAGAAGGAAGTCAAAAAGAAACCCGCCAAGACCCTGGAGGAAAAGCGCACTGTGAAAAAGGAGAAGAAGGCGAAGCGGTAATCCCAAGAACGGGGCGGATTCACTTCCCCTGATCGGGCAGTATCCGATGAGCTGCGGATTTCGAACCATTCGCCATTGAGCCTTGTAGGGGTTGGAAACGCGGGCTCCCGGCATAACAAACATCCAAACCAACGCCAGAGGCCAATAGAAGCACCGTGGACATCTTCCTGAGCAGACCAACCTGGATACACGACAGCTATAAAACCGGGCTGCGGACTCTCGATACACAACTCAAGAACCTGGACATCATCCCTCGCACGCTGGGGATCAGTGATTACCCGAGCAAGGCGCCGCTCGACGAGGTGATCGAGCTGATGGGGAAATGCCAGGGCGCGATCATTCTCGGCATCCCCCAGATCAGCGTTACCGCCGGCCTGTTCAAAGCGGACGCCATCGACAATCCTTTCGATCTGGCCACGGAATGGAATCATCTCGAAGCAGCGCTCGCCTACTCTCTCGGACTGCCCATCGTCATCATCAAGCATGAGAGCGTTTCGAGAGGCATCTTCGATCGCGGCGTACTGAACGCTTTCGTCCACTCCATAGACATGAAACAGCCGGCCTGGTCGATGGAAGAAGCGATCAACGGATCGTTGATTCAGTGGAAGCAGAACTGCCTCTCGGGGAAGGGTAATCTCTCGGTCGACAAGCAAGGCGGCCAAGCGAACACGCTCACCGCCATTCTCGAAGCGCTCAGCAACACGCTGAACAGCCAGGCGCCGAAACATGAGTCGAACGTGGACGCGGCTTCGGTCGCCTTTCGCGAAGCGATGACGGAGACGCAGATATACTTGTCATCGGCAACCCGATCCGGGAAGCGTGATTACCCGCAGGAAGCTGCTCTCGCAAGACTGTGGTCGAAAACCTCGACCGCCGCCCGGAAACACGCGACGGGACTCTCGGACCAGTGCCTGGAATTTTCACGCTACTGGGCAAACCCCGGAGAGGATCCGCTTGCCCAGGCAAGTCAGACGCTGGCGCTGATCGAGCGCATCTTCGCCAAAGCCCGCGAGGACGAAGTACTGAGCGAATAATATTGCCCTAGCCGATATCAGCATGCGCTTTCAGGGAAGAATCACAGAGTGGCGTGATGAACAGGGTTACGGCTTCATCACGCCAAACGGCGGCGGAGAGCGCGTTTTCCTGCACATCAAGGCGTTCAAGTCACGGGCGCGACGGCCCACGGGTGGCGAGCTGGTCAACTTCGTCATGGGGCGTGACGACAAAGGCCGGCCGTGTGCTCAGCAGGTCGAGTATGCTTCCGTCCACAAACGGCCAGCGTCCGGCACGAAGAAAATTCCGCTCTCGCTTCCCTTCGCGGGCGGCTTCCTGAGCATCGTCGGGGCGCTCGTCCTCGCCGGTCAGGCGCCGATCGCCGTGCTGCTGGTATATCTTGGCCTGAGCGCGCTCACCTTCGGGGTATATGCAGCGGACAAGCACGCGGCGCAGAAAGGACAATGGCGCACGCCGGAAAGCACGCTGCAATTGCTCGCCCTGCTCGGCGGCTGGCCCGGTGCTCTGCTCGCCCAGCGGCTCCTGCGGCACAAATCACGGAAATCGTCTTTTCAGCTGGTGTTCCGGGTGGCGGTCGCCGTCAACGTCATCGCCTTCGCGTGGATCGCCTCCGGCGGCGATCCGCGGATGCTTGTGGAACTCATCGGGTGATGCTGAAGACTACCGGCGGGAGCGGCAAAGACGCCGCGCGCAAAGACAGAACCCGGTTTATGCCGGCATAGCCCTCTGCGCCCGCGCAGATTGTCCTTCGACCACAGACCTGCCCCGCTCCCGCCTGATATTCCTCCCGCCCGCCCGATGCGGGTCTCCGCATGGGTCACCTCCCCATGACAGAACCGGATTCATGCCAATTTCGCCGTAAAGCAGCGCGCGATAGATATGGCGGTCATACCCGATTGACATCCACGTCTCTCAGTAAATATATTGTATGTACAATATCATATCGGATTCGAATGGGATCCCTCCAAGGATCGCGCCAACCGCAGCAAGCATGGCATCTCCTTTTGAAGAAGCCCGGTCCGCGTTCCTTGATGAGCATGCGATCCAGTTCTACGATGAGGATCATTCCGGGCCGGAAGATCGCTTCATCCTGCTTGGCATGAGCATCCGCTCAAGGATCCTGGTCGTATGTCATTGCGAGCGCGCTTCAGGGAAGATCATCCGGATCATTTCCGCTCGCAAGGCAACGCCCTCCGAGCGAGCGTTCTACGACAGGTGAGGCCATGAAAGCGGAATATGACTTCTCGAAGATGAAGCACAGAAAGAATCCCTACGCCTCCGGCTTGAAGCGGCAGGTGACCATACGCATGAGCGAGGAGGTCGTCGCATACTTCAAGGCCATGGCGGAGGAAACGGGGATTCCATACCAAAGCCTGATCAACCTCTATCTTCGCGACTGCGTCGCCAAGAACAGAAAGCTGGACGTAAACTGGCCGAAGCGCGCCTGACGATCAGAGGAAGCGAAGCCCTCCAGTCCGATCAGCAAACCCCACCTGCCCCCGCCTACAGCTCCACCTCAATCCGCTCGATCACCCGCCGCGCCTTTTCCCGCGCGGCGTCGATGCTGTCGCCCTTGGCCAGGGCCACGCCCAGTCGGCGCTGGCCGGTGACTTCGGGCTTGCCGAAGAGCTTGAGGTCGGTATCGGCTTCGGCGAGGGCGGCGGCGAGGTTGCCGTAGCGCATCTGTTTCGATTCGCCGTCCACCAGCAGGACGCAGGAGGCGGTCGGCCCCTGCTGGCGGATGGCGGGTACGGGCAGGCCGAGGATGGCGCGGGCGTGCAGGGCGAATTCCGAGAGATTCTGCGACAGCAGGGTGACCAGGCCGGTGTCGTGCGGACGCGGCGAGACTTCGCTGAACCAGACCTCATCGCCCTTCACGAAGAACTCCATGCCGAAGATACCCTGGCCACCCAGGGCGTCGGTGACTTTCCGCGCCACGTCCTGCGCGCGCTGCAGGGCAGCAGCGGACATGGGCTGAGGCTGCCAGGATTCGCGGTAATCGCCCGCCTCCTGAAGATGACCGATGGGTTCGCAGAAGGAGGTGACGGTCCGGCCCTGGCCGTCGTTGTGACGCAGGGTGAGCAGGGTGATTTCGTAGTCGAAATCCACGAAGCCTTCGACGATGACACGGCCGGCGCCGGCACGGCCGCCGGACTGGGCGTAATCCCAGGCGGGGCGGATGTCGCCGGCGCTGCGCACCAGGCTCCGGCCCTTGCCGGAGGAGGACACGACGGGCTTGACCACGCAGGGCAGGCCGATGCGGGCCACGGCCTGCTCGAAGGCATCGAAGCTGTCGACGAAGGTATAGGCCGAGGTCGGCAGGCCCAGGGTTTCGGCCGCCAGGCGGCGGATGCCTTCGCGGTTCATGGTGAGCTGCGCGGCGCGGGCGGTGGGCACCACGCGCCAGCCTTCGGCTTCGAGCTTCACCAGTTCGTCGGTGGCGATGGCTTCGATTTCCGGCACGATCAGCGCCGGCCGTTCGGTTTCGATCACGCGGCGCAGGGCGACCCCGTCGAGCATGGAGATGACATGGCTGCGGTCCGCCACCTGCATGCCGGGGGCGTTGGGGTAGCGGTCCACGGCAATGACTTCGCAGCCGAGGCGCTTCAGTTCGATGATGACTTCGCGCCCCAGTTCGCCGGCGCCCAGCAGCAGGACGCGAGTGGCCGTGGGCGAAAAGGGTGTGCCGATGGCGGGCGATGTCATGAACGCGCTTCCGAAGGATTTGGAGTGTGGGCTCGATCCCGGCCGAGGATATCACAAGGCGACAAAAAGCGGGGTCGAGCCCGACAGTGCCGATGGCTTCAATCCGCTTTTTCCGCATCCGCCAGTATGGCGCGCATGCATGCTGCGAGCGGCTGCCAATGTCTGCCGGCTGCCGCAGCCATGCGTGACGATCATGACAGACGCACCGTAACGAATCCGCCATCCAGCCTTCCCGGTTCCGTCACATCGAAGCGCTATGTTCTGACCCTGCTTTCCAGAGCCGAGCAAATAAGGAGATTCGATATGATTCGCAAGTCCCTCAGTCTGATCGTCGACAATGGCAACGGTGACGAGCCGCCGAGCAATCACTCCGGCAATCGCAGCTTCGCCGATGTGCTCGATGCGCGCATACAGCGCCGCACGGTGCTCAAGGGCAGTCTGGCCGCAGCCGTTGCCGGTCTGTTCAGCGGCGCGCTGGCCGGCTGCAATTCCAGCTCGTCGAGTGTCGGGCCGGAGGAAGGTCCGCCGCAACTGCTCGGCTTCGATGCGATCCCGATCGGCACGGACGACACCATCCACGTACCTGCCGGCTACAGCTGGCAACCCCTGGTCGAGTGGGGACGTTCCCTGGGCACCGGCGAGCTGGAAAACCTGCCCTTCCCCGCCGGCCAGGGCGGCGCCCGACAGGCGGATGCGATGGGCTCGCACCACGACGGCATGCATTTCTTCCCTATCGACGGTCTCGACCCTTACGAGGGCAGTTCGGACGACGGTCTGCTGGTCATGAACCACGAATACGTCGAGCCGCGCTATATGCACGCGGAAGCGGTGGGCCAGTCGCTCTCGCGCGACGCCTTCCTCAGCTACGACGATGGCGGCGTCCTGCGCCGTGACAGCGATCAGGTGCTCGCCGAGATGAACGGCCACGGCGTCAGCGTGGTGCGCGTGCAGAAGCAGCTGAACGGCGAGTGGATCATGATGGCGGGCGATCCGCGCAACCGCCGCATCACGGCATTGACGCCGATGGAGATCGCGGGACCGGTGCGCGGCACGGACTTCGTCAAGACGCGCTTCAGTCCGGGCGGCACGATGACCCGCGGCACGATCAACAACTGCGCCCATGGCGTGACGCCGTGGAATACCTACCTGACCTGCGAGGAGAACTGGGCCGGCTACTTCCGCAACCGCGACAGCGGCGGCGACCCGCAGCCGCGCGAGCACCAGCGCTACGGCGTCGCGGCCGGCACCGGCCGTTACGGCTGGGAATCGGCGGATACCGATCCGGACACCAACGACCAGGCCTACGCCCGCTTCAACGCCGCGCCGATCGGGGCCGTTCCCACGGACGACTACCGCAACGAACCCAACGCCTTCGGCTGGGTGGTGGAGATCGACCCCTTCGATCCCGTCAGTACGCCGGTGAAGCGCACGCACCTCGGCCGCTTCGCGCACGAGGGCGTGGTGTTCCAGCCGCCGATCGAAGGCCAGCCCGTGGTCCTCTACTCGGGCGACGATGCCACCCACGAGTACATCTACAAGTTCGTCTCGGCGCAGCCCTATCACCGCGAGACCGCCGGCGGCCACCTGCTGGACAGCGGTACGCTGTACGTCGCCAAGTTCAACGACGACGGCAGCGGCGAATGGCTGCCGCTGGTCTGGGGCCTGGGTGTCCTGCGTCCGGATGCCGAGGTGCCCTTCCAGAGCCAGGCCGATGTCCTGGTCAATACGCGCCTCGCGGCCGACGCGGTCGGCGCGACGCGGATGGACCGCCCGGAATGGGGCGCCGTGGACCCCACCACGCGGCAGGTGTACTTCACGCTCACCAACAACACCGCCCGCACGGCGACCGACGCGGCCAATCCGCGCGCCAACAGCCGCTGGGGACACATCATCCGCTGGAGCGAAGCCGGCGGTAATCCGGCTGCGACCGCCTTCGCGTGGGATATCTTCCTGCTCTCCGGCCCGACCGACGATTCCGATTTCAACGGCCAGACACTCGACGAGGACCAGATCCACAACAGCCCGGACGGCCTGTGGTTCGACGCCGAGGGCCGTTTGTGGATCCAGTCGGATATCAGCGAGAGCGTGATGAACACCGGCGACTACGCCCAGTTCGGCAACAATCAGATGCTGGCGGCGGACCCGGCGAACAATGAGCTGCGCCGTTTCCTCACTGGTCCGCTCGGCCAGGAAATCACCGGCGTCGTCACCACGCCCGACCGACGCACGATGTTCATCAACGTGCAGCACCCCGGCGCGACGATCACGCCGGCGCAGTTCGCGGCCGGCGAACTGGAAGGCAACGGCACCTGGCCACTCGGCGGCGGCAACTACGGCCGTTCCTCGACCGTGGTCATCACCAAGGACGACGGCGGCGTGATCGGCAGCTGATCGCCGTCGTATCGGAGTTCCACCCCTCCTCGATCAGGCCCCCTCGCTGTGCAGCGAGGGGGGCTTGCCGGACATCGGATCACGGACCGGCGGAAGCTTTGCCAGCCGAATCCCATTCTTAACCCTGCTCTCAAGTAATATAAAGAGCATGGACGGGCAGCAAGGAGCCCGACGATGCGCTATCGGTCTTCTTCCCACCGCCGAACCATGGCGTCATGCACGCCAATGGCCAGCGAGCAGCTGGAAAATCTGTACATCGCCACATTCGCATCACGCGGCGCACCCTGATCGAAGCAAACGCGAGGAAATTCCCGATGACCAAAAAGAAAAAACCGTCATCCAAGAAAGCGCTCGTCGACATCGACCCGGAAGAGTTTCGTGTCGAGGCCGGCGAGCGATTGAATCTCGCGCAACATCCCACGCAGATCGCGCCGCTCTACGAATCGAAGAAGGACTACGAGAAGCTGCTCGAAGCCGGCACGCGTGAGCTCAGCCGCTTGCAGCAACTGCTCTACGCGCACGACCGTTATGCGCTGCTGCTGATCTTCCAGGCCATGGACGCGGCAGGCAAGGACGGCGCGATCCGCCACGTGATGTCGGGGGTCAATCCGCAGGGCTGCCAGGTGCACAGCTTCAAGCATCCGAGCGCCGAAGAGCTCGATCACGATTTCCTCTGGCGCACGCAGCGCTCGCTGCCGGAGCGCGGGCGCATCGGCATTTTCAACCGCTCCTATTACGAGGAGGTGCTGATCGTGCGCGTGCGGCCGGAGATTCTGCGCGCCCAGCAGTTGCCGCCCTCGGCGCTGAACGAGCAGGATTTCTGGCAGGGGCGCTACCGCTCGATCGTCGACTCCGAGGCGCATCTGCATCGCAACGGCACGCGCATCCTCAAGTTCTTCCTGCATCTCTCGCGCGAGGAGCAGCGCCAGCGTTTCCTCGCCCGCATCGACGATCCCGACAAGAATTGGAAATTCTCACGCGCCGACCTCGAGCAGCGCGAATCATGGGACGATTACATGGTCGCCTACGAGGACTGCCTGCGCGCCACCAGCAGCGCGGAATCGCCCTGGTTCGTCGTTCCGGCCGACGACAAGCGCAATGCGCGGCTGATCGTCTCGCGTATCATCGTCGATGCGCTGTCGCGGCTGGAGCTGAGCTATCCGAGCGTGAGCAGCGAACGCAAGGCGGAGATCGTCGCCGCGAGGCGCCTGCTCGAGAAACAGGCGCCGGAATAGCGCCAGGCGGAGCGAGCTTCCCGGCGCGAACCGCGCTAACATCACCCGTACGCAAACTGCCAAGGAAGAACCATGAAAACTTCCACACCTCTTTTCGCCGCTCTCTCACTGCTGACTGCAGCCCTGTTCATCGGCGCAAGCGCCCATGCCTGCACGCGCGCGGTCTATCTCGGACCGGCGGACCGCGTACTGACGGGACGCAGCATGGACTGGAAACTGGACTGGGAAGGCAATATGTGGATCCTGCCGCGCGGGGTCGCGCGCAGCGGCGCCGCCGGTCCGCGCTCGGTCGAGTGGACTGCGAAATACGGCAGTGCGGTGATCACCGGGTACGAGGTCGCGACTTCCGACGGCTTCAATGAAGCCGGGCTGATGGTCAACGCGCTGTGGATGACGCAATCGGTCTACCCCGAGGACGACGGCCAAACGCCGCGGCTGTCGCTGTCGATCTGGCCCCAGTATCTGCTCGACAATTTCGCCACCGTCGCCGAGGCGGTCGCACACCTGCACGCCAGCCCCATCCACGTCGCCACCGGCGAAGTGCCCGACCAGCCCGGCCGCATCGCCACGACTCATCTGTCGCTGTCCGATTCGTCGGGCGACAGCGCCATCCTGGAATGGATCGACGGCGAACTGCGCATCCACCATGGGCGCCAGTACCAGGTGATGACCAACGAGCCGGTCTTCGAGGATCAACTGGCGATCACGAAATACTGGTCGCGCGTGGAGGGCCTGCATTTCCTGCCCGGCAGCAGCCGCGCCGAGGACCGCTTCGCGCGCGCCAGCTTTTTCATCAATGCCGTGGAAAAACACGACGATGCGCGGCTGGCCGCGGCCGCCGTGTTCAGTGTCATGCGCAACGTCTCCGCGCCCTACGGCGTCAGCATCGACGACCAGCCCAACCTGTCGACGACGCGCTGGCGCGTCGTCGCCGACCACAAGGACATGCTCTATTACTTCGAATCGGTGGTCTCGCCGAATCTGTTCTGGGTGGACATGAAAAAAGTCGACTTCTCGCCCAAAGCCGGCGTGCGCAAGCTCGATCTCGGACCGCGCCAGCAGAATCTGTTCTCCGGCGACGTATCCGGCAAATTCAAGGCAGCCAAGCCTTTCCCCTTCATGCCGGCGGAGTGAAGCGGGCGCATACTCGCGGACATGCGGCTCTGGTCCCTGCACCCGAAATATCTCGATCCGCAGGGTCTCGTCGCGCTGTGGCGGGAGACACTGCTGGCGCAGGCGGTGCTGCGCGGGGAAACGCGCGGCTATCGCAAGCATCCGCAGCTCGACCGTTTCCGCAGCCACTCGGCGCCGCTGGCGGCGATCTCCACCTATCTCAAGGCCGTTCACGCCGAGGCCGAGGCGCGCGGTTATGCCTTCGACAAAGGGAAGATCAAACCGGCGCGGCAATCCCTCACGCTCGCCGTCACCGCCGGCCAGCTGGAGTATGAATGGGCGCATCTGCTGGCGAAGCTGAAAGCGCGCAATCCGGCGCTTTACCGGCAGTGGCGGAGCACGGAAACGCCGGACACGCATCCGCTGTTCTCGCTATGCGCCGGCGACATCGCACCGTGGGAACGCCGCTGAATCCGGCATCATCCCGATCAGGGGAAGCAAGCAACACCATGGAAACCATCGGCTGGGACGATTTCACCAAAGTAGAGCTGCGCGTGGGCCGCATCATCGGCGTCGAACCCTTCCCCGAAGCGAGAAAGCCGGCCTACCTACTGCGCGTCGATTTCGGCCCCGAGATCGGCATCAGGAAATCGAGCGCACAGATCACCCGGCTCTACCGGCCGGAAGACCTCATCGGCAAGCTCGTCGTGGCGGTGATCAATTTCCCGCGCAAGCAGATCGGGCCGCTCATGTCCGAATGCCTGGTCACCGGCTTCCACGACGAGCGCGGAGACGTGGCACTGTGCGTTCCCGACAAGCCGGTGCCGCCGGGCACGAGGCTGCTGTGAGGGCGGCGCCGCTATATCCATATTTATTAAGCAACAACATTGGCATCGGCACACCAGGACCGCATTGCCGGCGGCGACGCGCGACGGCATCACCGCGCCGCTGCCGAATGCGCGACGGGATACCTGACCGCAGCCGGACGCCTTGCTATACTCCAGCGAAATCGCAGGGAGCAGGATCGTGACGGCAGACAGCGCCATCCATTTCAGCAAGATGCACGGCCTCGGCAACGACTTCGTGGTGATCGACGCGGTCAATCAGACCGTGCTGCCGACGCCGGCCTGGGTCAAGCGCCTGGCAGACCGCCACACCGGCATCGGTTTCGATCAGTTGCTGCTGGTCGAGCCGGCCAGCAGCAATGCGGCGGATTTCCGCTACCGCATTTTCAATTCCGACGGCAGCGAGGCCGAGCAGTGCGGCAACGGCGCGCGCTGCTTCACCGACTTCGTGCGCCGCCGCGGCCTCACCGACAAGCGCGAACTGGTGCTGGAGACGCGCACCGGACTGATCGGCGCACGCGTCGAAGACGGCAATCTGATCGCCATCGACATGGCGGTGCCGTCGTTCGAACCCGCCGCCCTGCCCTTCGCTGCCGCGGCGCGCGCCGAGACCTATGCGCTCGCCGTCGACGGCGAGACGGTCGAGATCCGTGCCGTGTCGATGGGCAATCCGCACGCGGTGATCCTGGTCGACGATGTGACCACGGCGCCGGTGGCCCGCCTCGGCGCGGCGATCACCACGCACGAACGCTTTCCGCAGGGCGTCAACGTCGGCTTCCTGGAAATCCAGGACCGCGTCAGCGCCCGCCTGCGCGTGTTCGAACGCGGCAGCGGCGAAACCCTCGCCTGCGGCAGCGGCGCCTGCGCCGCGGTCGCCGCGGCGCGCCAGGCCGGCCTGCTCGAAGATCGCGTACTGGTCGAATTGCCGGGCGGCCGTCTTCTGATACAGTGGCCGGGTGAGGGACACCCCGTCCGCATGACCGGCCCCGCCACCCACGTCTTCGAAGGAACCGTCACCCCATGAGCACACAGAAGACCGAAAAGAACGGCGCAACGACCGTTGCCGCCGAAACCGTCGAACATTATCTGCGCACGCACCCGGAGTTTTTCCTCGACCGCGATGCGCTGCTGCTCGAAATCACCGTACCGCATCAGGTCAACGGCGCCGTCTCGCTGGTCGAGCGCCAGGTCAGCCTGCTGCGCGAGCAGAACCGCCGCTACCGCCGCCAGTTGCAGGATCTGGTGGATATCGCGCGCAGCAACGACGAACTGCTCGGCCGCCTGCAGCAACTGACGCTGCGCATGATGGACGCGCCCGCATCCGCGCCGGTATTCGCGGCGCTGGAGGAAAGCCTGCAGGCCGATTTCAGCGCCGATGCCGCCAGCCTCTATCTTTTCGGCGACGCCGAATCGGCGCTGCCCGCGGCGCCCGGCGGATTTCTGCGCGTCCATGTGCAGGAAGCCGGGCACATGGGAGAAGAGCTGCGCCGCCTGCTCGCCGGCGACAAACCGGTGTGCGGCCGGCTGAAGAACGAACGGCTGGTCGATCTGTTCGGCGACGGCGCCGACGCCATCGGCTCGGTCGCGCTGCTGCCGCTGGTCGCCGGCACGGAGAAGCGGCGCCTGCTCGGCGCGCTCGCCATCGGCAGCCACGACAGCGACCGCTTCAACGCCGAAATGGCCACGACCTATCTGTGCCACCTGGCCGATCTGATCGCCCACCGCCTGGCCCCGCTCGTATCCGCACCGGCGCCCGCACGCCCGGCCTGAAACGATGACGCCCGATGAAGCATCATCCGATGATGCATTGGGCGAGGTCCTGACACGTTTCGCGGCGCACCTGCGGGCGCGCCGTCTGTCTCCGCACACGCAGCAGGCCTATCTGCGCGACCTCGATGCGCTGCGCGATCACTGCGGCAGGGAAGGGATCGCGGACTGGCGCGTTGTCGACGTGCATCGCGTGCGCGCCTTCATCGCTGCCGGACACCGCCGCGGCCTCGGCGCCAAAAGCCTGCAGCGCATGCTGTCTTCGCTGCGCGCCTTCTTCGATTTCCTGATCGGGGAAGGCATGCTCAAGCACAACCCCGCCGATGGCCTGCGCGCCCCGAAGTCACGGCGGCGCCTGCCGGAAATCCTCGATGTCGACCAGACCGCACGGCTCCTCGACATCCACGCCGATGATCCGCTCGCCGTGCGCGACCACGCGCTGATGGAGCTGATCTATTCTTCGGGCCTGCGCCTCGCCGAAGCCGTGGGACTCGATCTCGGCGACGTCGATCTCGACAGCCATATCGTCGACATCACCGGCAAGGGCGACAAGATGCGCCGCGTGCCGGTGGGACGGATGGCGCGCACGGCGCTGCGGCGCTGGATCGAAGCGAGCACGGCCCTGCGCGCGCCCGGGGAGACCGCGCTCTTCGTTTCCCGCCAGGGCCGGCGGCTGTCGCCGCGCAGCATGCAGATCCGCATCGACACCTGGGCGCGACGGCAGGGTATCGACATCAAGGTCCACCCGCACATGCTGCGTCACGCCTTCGCCAGCCACCTGCTCGAATCCTCCGGCGACCTGCGCGCCGTGCAGGAGCTGCTCGGCCACGCCGATCTCGCCACCACCCAGATCTACACTCACCTCGATTTTCAGCACCTCGCCAAGGTCTACGACGACGCGCATCCGCGCGCACGGCGGCGCACGCGCGACTGAGGCGACGGCCATGCGGGCGGGCGCGGCCGATGGTGTACAATGGCCGATCCAATAGCCGTCAGGAGTTCAGGTCGTGGAGCAGTTCCGGGGCACCACCATACTATCGGTCAGGCGCGGAGGACGCGTCGCCCTCGGCGGTGACGGGCAGGTTTCCCTCGGCAACACCGTCATGAAGGGCAATGCGCGCAAGGTCCGCCGCCTCTACAACGGCCAGGTGCTGGCCGGTTTCGCCGGCGGCACCGCCGATGCCTTCACGCTGTTCGAGCGCTTCGAAGGCAAGCTGGAAAAACATTCCGGCAATCTCACCCGCGCCGCCGTCGAACTGGCCAAGGACTGGCGCACCGACCGTTTGCTGCGCCGCCTCGAAGCGCTGCTGGTGGTGGCGGACCGCAACGTTTCGCTGACCATCTCCGGCAACGGCGACGTCATCGAACCCGAACACGACGCCCTGGCGATCGGCTCGGGCGGCTCCTTCGCCCTCGCCGCCGCGCGCGCGCTGCTCGAGAACACCGATCTCGACGCCCGCGCCATCGTCGAGAAAAGCCTGTCGCTGGCGGCGGATATCTGCATCTACACCAATAAGTCGCTGTCGATCGAAGAGCTGCCCGACAGCCAGGATACGGTGCTCGTCTGATGTCGGAAATGACTCCCCGCGAAATCGTCCAGGAACTCGACAAGCACATCGTCGGACAGCAGGCGGCCAAGCGCGCCGTCGCCATCGCGCTGCGCAACCGCTGGCGGCGCATGCAGGTTGCCGAGCCGCTGCGCAACGAGATCACGCCGAAGAACATTCTGATGATCGGCCCGACCGGCGTCGGCAAGACCGAGATCGCCCGCCGCGTCGCCCGCCTGGTCAACGCGCCCTTCGTCAAGGTCGAAGCGAGCAAATTCACCGAAGTCGGCTATGTCGGCCGCGATGTGGAATCGATCATCCGCGAACTGACGGACATCTCCTTCAAGATCACGCGTGAGCGCGAGATGGAGAAAGTGCGCCGGCGCGCCGAGGATCTGGCGGAAGACCGCATCCTCGATATCCTGCTGCCGCCGGCGCGCGTGCCTTCGGCTGCGGCCGGCCGCGGCGACGGCGAGGCCGGCGCCGCCCGGCAGAAATTCCGCAAGAAGCTGCGCGAAGGCGATCTCGACGATACCGAGATCGAGGTCGAGGTGAGCGCGGCGCCGATGGGCGTGGAGATCATGGCGCCGCCCGGCATGGAAGAGATGAGCGGCCAGTTGCAGAGCATGTTCCAGAACATCGCCGGCCAGCGCACCAAGAAGCGCCGCCTGCCGATCAGGGAAGCCTTCCGCCTGCTCACCGACGAAGAGGCGGCGCGGCTGATCAACGACGACGACATCAAGACGCGGGCGCTGGAAAACGCCGAGCAGAACGGTATCGTTTTCATCGACGAGATCGACAAGATCACCCGCCGCGCCGACCAGCACGGCGGCGCGGACGTTTCGCGCGAAGGCGTGCAGCGCGACCTGCTGCCGCTGGTGGAAGGCTGCACCGTCAGCACCAAGCTCGGCATGATCCGCACCGACCATGTGCTGTTCATCGCTTCCGGCGCCTTCCATCTCAGCAAGCCCTCGGATCTCATTCCCGAGCTGCAGGGCCGGCTGCCGATCCGCGTCGAGCTCAATGCGCTCTCGGTCGAGGACTTCGTGCGCATCCTGACCGAGCCCGATGCCGCCCTGACCGTACAGTACAAGGCGCTGATGGCGACCGAGAGCGTCGCCATCGACTTCACCGCCGACGGCATCGCGCGCATCGCCGAGATCGCCTGGCAGGTCAACGAACGCACCGAGAACATCGGCGCGCGCCGCCTGCACACGGTCATGGAGCGCATCATGGAAACGCTGTCCTTCGACGCCTCCGACCAGGCCGGCCAGCACACCACCATCGATGCCGCCTACGTCGACCGCCATCTCGGCAAGCTGGTCGCCGATGAGGATCTCAGCCGTTACATCCTCTAGATCATAAACGCATGAACGCGAAGAAACTCACTCCGACCGACATCCGCCTGCATCAGCGTTCGCGCCGGCTGGAAATCGCCTTCGACGACGGTGCGCGTTTCGAGCTGCCCTGCGAACTGCTGCGCGTGTATTCCCCGTCCGCCGAGGTACGCGGCCACGGTCCGGGGCAGGAAGTGCTGCAGCTGGACAAGGAAAACGTGAACATCGTCGGCATCGAGCCGGTCGGCACCTACGCCGTCAAGCTCATCTTCGACGACGGCCACAGCACCGGGCTCTACACCTGGGATCTGCTGTACAAACTGGGCGCGCGGCAGCAGGAATTCTGGGATCTCTATCTCGAACGGCTGCGCGAGGCCGGGCACGAGCACCGCGCCGCCGCCCCTAGCGGACACAGCCACTGAGCTCACAGGCATGATACGGGAATGAACGATCCGAAATCGCGCCAGGACGACGCCGCCTCGACCCACTTCGGCTTCGAGGAAATCGCCGCCGGCGAAAAAGCGCGGCGCGTCAGAGGCGTCTTCGACTCGGTCGCTGGGCGTTACGACATCATGAACGATCTGATGTCCGCCGGCGTGCACCGCCTGTGGAAACGCATGGCGATCGATCTCGCCGCGGTGCGTCCGGGGCAGCACGTGCTCGATCTCGCCGCCGGCACCGGCGATCTCACGCGCGCGCTGTCGCAGCGCGCGGGCGACGGCGGCAGCGTGGTTGCCGCCGACATCAACGCCGCCATGCTCGGTGTCGGCCGCGACCGCCTGCTCGACCGCGGCGTCGCCGGCAACGTCACCTACGTGCAGGCCGACGCCGAACGCCTGCCCTTCGCCGACGACAGTTTCGACTGCATCACCATGGCCTTCGGCCTGCGCAACGTCACCGACAAGGCCGCCGCGCTCGCCGCCATGCACCGCGTGCTGAAGCCGGGCGGCAAGGCGCTGGTGCTGGAATTCTCGCGCCGCCACCGGGCCCGGATGGGGGCGCG
>CAYLYS010000003.1:0-74420 GCA_964388175.1 uncultured Chromatiales bacterium
GGAGATGCAGCGGCGCGCATCGAGTTGGTAGGGGCCGACGATGGCCCGGGTCGGACAGATGTCGATGCAGGCCTGGCAGGTGCCGCAGTGATTGCTCGCCGCCGTGGCGGTCGGCAGCGGCAGATCGGTGAAGATTTCACCGAGGAAGAACCACGATCCCGCGTCGGTGGCGAGCAGATTGGTATGCTTGCCGATCCAGCCCAGGCCGGCTTTTTCCGCCAGCGCTTTTTCCAGCACCGGCGCACTGTCGGTGAAAACGCGGTAGCCGAAGGGGCCGATACGCTCGGCGACTCTTTGCGCCAGCCGCCGCAGACGTGCGCGCATCACCTTGTGATAGTCGCGGCCGAGCGCGTAGCGCGAGACATAGGCTTTCATCGGATCGGCGAGCACGGCTTCGGGATCGACGCCCGCCGGCGGCAGATAATTCATGCGGACGGAAATCACCCGTATCGTGCCCGGATGCAGTGCTTCGGGGCTGGCGCGCAGAGATTGATGCCGTTCCATGTAGTCCATTTCGCCGTGGCGTCCCGCCGCCAGCCAGGCGCGCAGATGCGCGGCATGTTCGTCCAGCGCGGTGTCGGCGATGCCGACGGCGGCGAATCCCAGCTCGAGCCCCCACGCTTCGATGTCGCGTGCGAGCGCGCTGAAATCCACTGGGAAATCCACCGGGGAATCCACCGGCGGAGGCGCGCGGAGCAGGTGTCGTGTCGTGGACATAGACGCTATGATAGCCCGTATGCATGAACTTCCTCATCCGCTTTACCGCGCCGCGCAGGTGCGCGAGTTCGATCGCATGGCGATCGAGGAATACGGCATCCCCTCGACGGAACTGATGGCGCGTGCCGGCGCGGCGGCGTTTGCCGCGCTGCGCGCGCACTGGCCGGCGGCGCGCCGCATCGCTGTCGTCTGCGGCGGCGGCAACAACGGCGGCGATGGCTATGTGCTGGCGCAACTGGCGCTGCAGGCGGGACTGATGGCGGAAGTCTTCCACGTCGGTGACGAGGCACGGCTGCGCGGTGCGGCGGCGCAAGCCGCAGCGACATGGCGTACGGCCGGTGGCCGGGTCACGGCCTATGCGGGGCAGGGTTTCACTGGCTGCGACGTGATCGTCGATGCGCTGCTCGGCACCGGACTCGACCGCGAACTGGGCGGCGCCGAACGGGCTGCGGTCGAGGCGATCAATGTTGCCCCCGTGCCGGTGCTGGCGATCGATCTTCCTTCCGGGCTGCATGCCGACAGCGGTTGCGTGCTCGGGGAGGCCGTGCGCGCCGACCTCACCATCAGTTTCATCGGTCTGAAGCAGGGTCTGTTCACCGGCGAGGGGCCGGCGCTGTGTGGGCAGATTCGCTACAGCTCGCTCGATGTGCCTGCCGCTGTCTTTGCCGCCATGGTGCCGGCGGCGGAGCGTTTGTCGCTGGCTGCGCTGAGCGCGCTGCTGGCGCCGCGCCCGCGCACCGCGCACAAAGGCCATCATGGCCACGTCCTCGTGGTCGGCGGCGAGCATGGCATGATGGGCGCGGCGCTGCTTGCCGCGGAAGCGGCGCTGCGCAGCGGCGCCGGACTGGTGAGCGTCGCGAGCCGTGCGGCTCATGCGCCATTGTTCAGCGTGGCGCGTCCCGAGCTGATGGCGCACGGTATCGAGCGGGGCAGTGAGCTGACGCCGCTGCTCGCGCGCGCGAACGTGGTGGCGATCGGTCCGGGGCTCGGCCAGGCGCAGTGGGGGCGGGCATTGCTGGGCTATCTGCTCGATACCCCTCACGCACTGGTGGTCGATGCCGATGCGCTCAATCTGCTCGCGGCCGAACCGGCGCGGCGTGAGGACTGGATCATCACGCCGCATCCGGGCGAAGCGGCGCGCCTGCTCGGCATCGGCACGGCGGCGGTGCAGCAGGATCGCTACGCCGCGGTACGCGAGCTGCAGGCGCGCTATGGCGGTGTCGTCGTCCTCAAGGGAGCGGGGACGCTGGTCTGCGATACCGCGGGGCGTGTTGGTGTGTGCGGCGGCGGCAATCCCGGCATGGCCGGTGGCGGCATGGGGGACGTGCTGACCGGCGTGATCGCCGGGCTGCGCGCGCAGGGCTTGCCGGCGGCGGATGCGGCGGCGCTCGGTGTCCTCCTGCATGCCGAGGCCGGCGATCGCGCCGCGCGTGCCGGCGGCGAACGCGGTCTGCTCGCCAGCGATCTGCTGGGATCGTTGCGGCCCCTGCTCAATCCCGGATTCAATTCCGGGTGCAATCCAGGGTTCAATCCCGAACTCAAGCCCGCCATCGATCGCCGATGATAACCCTCGCCAGCGCGCAGGAGATGGAAGCGCTGGGCGCGCGTCTCGCCGCGGCACTGGCGCCCGGTGGCGGCGTGATCTTTCTGCATGGCCCGCTCGGCGCCGGCAAGACCACCCTGGTGCGCGGTCTGCTCGGTGCGCTGGGACACACCGGCAGCGTCAAGAGTCCGACGTATGCCTTGCTGGAATCCTATGCACTCTCCGGCGTGCAGGTGCATCATCTCGATCTCTACCGTTTGCGCGACCCGGAGGAGCTCGAATTCATCGGCCTGCGCGATCTGCTCGATCCGCGTGCGATCTGTCTGATCGAATGGCCGGAGCGCGGCGCCGATCAGTTGCCGGTGTCCGATCTCGCACTGTGGATCGCGATACCGGATGAGCAGAGGCGCACGCTGCGGGCGCAGGCGATCGGCGCGCGCGGCGCCGCGATACTGGCTGCTGCAGGAATTCCTTAATTCCTTCCCTGCCTGAGGCTTAGTGTCGTTTGATCATGCTTGCCACGAGCAGGGGGAGATATCTGTCTAAATCTCTTGCAATGATCCGGTGTTTATATTAAACATTCGAACCGTGAACAACGGAACACCAATAAGGATAGCGTGGGCAGTTCGGCTGACGGCGATGATGCTGGCGCTGTTCAGTCTCGCCATGCCGGCGCAGGCGCAGAACGTCAGTGTGCAGAACATGCGCATGTGGACCGCGCCGGACAACACGCGACTGGTGTTCGATGTCTCCGCGCCGACCGAATACAGCCTGTTCAGGCTGGCGAATCCCGATCGTGTCGTCATCGATTTCAGGAATGCACGCCTGGGCGGGACACTCTCCGCCGATGGCGACAGCATCGTACGCGGTGTGCGTCATGCCCAGCGCGGCGAGCGCGATCTGCGCATCGTGCTCGACGTGCACAGCCGCATCCAGATCAAGCATTTCATGCTCAATCCCAGCGATGAATATGGCCATCGCCTGGTCATCGATCTCGCCGATGGCGCACCGGCATCCGCTGCGGCCGCTCCGGCACCGATACCAATACCGATACCGGCACAGCAGGTCAGACGCACGGCGGCGGAGATCGGCAGCAAGAACCGCCAGTTGGTCATCGCCATCGATCCCGGCCACGGCGGCGAGGATCCCGGCGCGCGCGGCGCCAGCGGCCTGAACGAAAAGGACGTGGTGCTCGCCATCGCCCGGCGCCTGGCGGCCATGATCGAGAAAGACCCCGGTATGCGCCCGGTGCTGATCCGCGATGGCGACTATTTCGTCACGCTGCGTCAGCGCACGACCAAGGCCCGCGAAGCAAAGGCCGATCTGTTTGTTTCGATCCACGCCGATGCCTTCCGCGACCGCAGCGTGCGCGGTGGTTCGCTGTTCGTGCTGTCGCAGAACGGCGCCAGCAGCGAAGCGGCGCGCTGGCTGGCGGAGCGCGCCAATGCCGCGGATCTGGTCGGCGGTGTGCGTCTCGAGGACAAAGATGATGTGCTGGCATCGGTATTGCTCGATCTGTCGCAGTCGGCGACGCTCGAGGCCAGTCATGTCGTCGCGAGCTCGATTCTCAACCGCATGAAGCCGATCGGCAGGCTGCACCGGCCGTCGGTCCAGCACGCCGGCTTCGCCGTGCTGAAATCGCCCGATATCCCGTCGGTGCTGATCGAGACCGCCTTTATCTCCAATCCGGAAGACGAAGGCAGGTTGCGCAGCGCCCAGTATCAGGAGCAGGTTGCGCGCGCGATCTATGACGGCGTCAAGGATTATTTCACCCGTTTCCCGCCGGCGGGCACCCTCTATGCCGCGCGGCGCGAACACATCATCACCCGTGGCGATACCTTGTCGCAGATCGCGCAGCAATACCGCGTCAGCGTGGAGCGCCTGCGCGCCGCGAATCAGATCAAGGGCGATATGCTGCGTGTCGGCCAGGTGCTGCAGATACCGGTCGACGGCGACGGTTGAGCCGGTTTTCACTCGCCGCGCGACCGCTGGCGCGCCGGTCTTTTCACTTTCCGTTGTCGAGTTGTCATAATGGCTGATCACGCCAACGGAGCGAGTCCTGTGCGCATCAAGCATCTTCCCCTGCACCTGGCCAACCAGATCGCCGCCGGCGAGGTGGTCGAACGGCCCGCTTCCATCGTCAAGGAACTGCTGGAGAACAGCCTGGATGCCGGGGCGAAGCATATCGAAGTCGATGTCGAACAGGGCGGTTTGCGGCTGATCCGGGTGCGCGACGACGGCGGCGGCATCCATCGCGACGACCTGTTGCTGGCGCTCGATCGCCATGCCACCAGCAAGCTCAGTCGCACCGAGGATCTCGCCAGCGTGCGCACACTGGGGTTCCGCGGCGAAGCGCTGCCCAGCATCGCTTCCGTTGCGCGCCTCGCGCTGAGTTCGCGTCAACTGCCGGACGCGCACGGCTGGCGGATCGATGTCGGCGGCGGCGCCGCTCCCGGCGAAGCGCGGCCGCAGGCACAGGCGCCCGGCACCGTGGTCGAGGTGCAGGATCTCTTCTTCAGTATTCCGGCGCGGCGCAAATTCCTGCGCACCGAGCGCACCGAATTCAATTATCTGGAGGAAACCTTCCGCCGCATCGCGCTCAGCCGCTTCGATGCCGGCTTTCGCCTCAGCCACAACCGGCGCGTGATCCACGACCTGCCGGCGCTGGCGAGCATGGATGAGGGTATCCAGCGTTTCGCCGAGTTGTGTGGCGAGGAGATCGCGGAGAATTCCCTGGCGCTTGCGCGCGAAGCCGGCAGCCTGCAGCTGCGCGGCTGGATCGGGCTGCCGACCGCAGCGCGCTCACAGGCCGATATGCAGTATTTCTTCGTCAATGGCCGCGTGGTGCGCGACAAGCTGGTCAGCCACGCGCTGCGACAGGCCTATCACGATGTGCTCTATCATGGCCGCCATCCGATCTTCGCGCTCTATCTGTGGCTGCCCCCGGAAGACGTTGACGTCAACGTGCATCCCGGCAAGCATGAAGTGCGCTTCCGTGAAGGGCGCCTGGTGCACGACTTCCTGTTTCGCACGGTGCGCGACGCGCTTGCCCGCAGCGGCCCGCGCGTCGAAACCGATGACGCCGCCGCGCATGAAGCGCCGCTTTTCACCGCTGCGGCGCCCCGCGTCGTACCGACGGCGCCGGCCTGGCGGAGCGCTGTGCAGTCCGCCATGCCGCTGCGGGTCGCCGAAGCGAGCGCGGATTTTCATGCGTCCGCCGCGGCCGTCGGTGGCGCGGCCGACGAGGCCGCGATGGCGCCGGCTCCCGCGGCCGCGCATCAACCGCTGGGCCGCGCGCTGGCGCAGCTGCATGGCGTCTACATTCTGGCCGAGAACGAACACGGCCTGGTGCTGGTCGACATGCACGCCGCTCACGAGCGCATCGTCTATGAGCGCATGAAGCAGAGCCAGCGCGAGGGCGGTATCCGCACCCAGCCGCTGCTGGTGCCGCTGACGCTGCGTCTGAGCGCCGCGGAAGCAACGCTGGTGGAAGACGAGCAGTCCCTGTTCGCCGCACTCGGCCTCGAAGTCGAGCGCATCAGTACCGATGCGGTCGTGGTGCGCGCGGTGCCGAGCCTGTTGTGCGACGCAGACGCGGAGCGCCTGGTGCGCGATGCGATCGCGGACGTGCGCGTGCATGGCGACAGCCAGCGCGTACAGGAGCGTATCGACGACATGCTCGGCACGCTGGCCTGTCATGGCGCGGTGCGCGCCAACCGTCGTTTGACGGTGCCCGAGATGGACGCGCTGCTGCGCGATATGGAGCGCACCGAGCGCAGCGGCCAGTGCAATCATGGCCGGCCGACCTGGGTTCAGCTCGACATGAAGGCGCTGGACGGCATGTTTCTGCGGGGCAGATAGGGGTCAGACCCTCCTGCGGCGCATTGATCCAGCAAACCTTGGCAAAGCGCCGGCGGGACGTTTGCGGAGAAACCGTTGGCGCATAAGCGGCTCCCGGTTTCGGAGGGAATGTCGCGTTGGGGCTCAGCCACTGGCCCTCGCCTATCAGTGTGGTTCGGCGGTACCGCCCGCTAGGACTCCAGCGCGCCCGCGCAGCACAGCGTCAATACTGGGACAGACTGACCCTTTGGGGGCTACAACTGTCTGCCGAGCGTGAGGCCGATCCAGGCGGCGCCCAGGCAGAGAATCAGGCTGAGGACGATGTTGGCCAGCACCTTCAGGGCTGCGCCCTGTTCGATCAGCAGCAGGGTTTCGATGGAGAAGGCGGAGAAGGTAGTGAAGCCGCCGAGGAAGCCGGTTATCAGCAAGGCGCGCAGTTCCGGCGTGCTCGCGCGTTCCGCCAGCAGCACGTACAGCACGCCGATGGCGAACGAACCGATGACGTTGACGGTCAGCGTGCCGTAGGGAAATCCGCGGCCGAGCAGGTGGTGCACGCCGAGGCCGATCCAGTAGCGCAACAGGGAACCCATTGCGCCGCCGGCAGCGACGGCCAGGGCCGGAATCATGTTTTGTCCTTAACCATGATGGTCATGATTTGCGCTGCTTTTCGTCCAACTCCCGCAGCCGCGCGAGCTTCTCCGCGATCTTCAGCTCCAGTCCGCGCGGGACCGGCCGGTAATACTGTCTGGGCCTGAATCCATCGGGGAAATAGTTCTCACCGGCGGCGTAGCCCTCGGGCTCATCGTGCGCATAGCGGTAACCCTTGCCGTAATCGAGTTCACGCATCAGCCGCGTCGGCGCGTTGCGCAGCTTCATCGGCACTTCGAGTGAACCGTGGCCGCGCGCATCGCTCATCGCGTTGTTGAAGGCGGTGTAGACGGCATTGCTCTTGGCGGCGCAGCTCAGATAGAGCACGGTCTGGGCCAGTGCGAGCTCGCCTTCGGGACTGCCGAGGCGTTCCAGCACTTCCCAGGCGTCGAGCGCCATCGTCAGGGCGCGCGGATCGGCGTTGCCGATATCCTCGCTGGCCATACGCAGCACACGGCGGGCAATGTAGAAAGGGTCGCAGCCGGCTTCCAGCATGCGCGACAGCCAGTACAGCGCGGCATCCGGCGCCGAACCGCGCACCGATTTGTGCAGCGCGGAAATCTGGTCGTAGAACGCCTCGCCGCCCTTGTCGAAACGCCGGGTGCCGCCGGCGAGTACCTCATCGAGCAGGGATTCGGTGACCGCACGCGCACCGTTTTCTCCCTCGGGTGTCAGGTCGGAGACGATTTCCAGCAGATTGAGCGCGCGCCGGGCGTCGCCGTCTGCAGCCAGGGCGAGACGGTCGCGCAGTTCGTCGGGCATGTCGAGGGCCAGTGCGCCCAGCCCCTGTTCGCGATCGGTGAGAGCGCGATCGATGACCCGGCGCACGGCAGCGGGATCGAGCGGCTTCAGCACGTAGACGCGGGCGCGCGACAGCAGGGCGTTGTTGAGTTCGAAAGAGGGGTTCTCGGTCGTTGCGCCGATGAAGATGAAGGCGCCTTCCTCGACGTGATGCAGAAAGGCGTCCTGCTGGGCCTTGTTGAAGCGATGCACCTCGTCGATGAACAGCACGGTGGCGTGGCCGCGCGCGGTGAGGTTCTGCTGGGCGGCAGTGATGGCGGCGCGGATTTCCTTGACGCCGGAGAATACCGCCGACAGGCTGAGGAAATCGGCATCCACGCTCGCCGCGATCAGGCGCGCGAGCGTGGTCTTGCCGGTGCCGGGCGGTCCCCAGAGCACGAGTGAATGCAGCCGGCCAGCCTCTATCGCCAGGCGCAGCGGTTTATTCGCGCCGAGGATGTGTTCCTGACCGATGACGTCTTCGATGCGCTGGGGACGCATGCGGTCGGCGAGAGGACGCGGGTCCGTGCTCATTCTGCCTCCCTGCGGCTGCGTGCTCAGTCGTCGCCGAGCACGTCGACGCCGTCGGGGACGACGAACTCGAACAGCGCCGGATCGATGGCCACGTTGCGCTTCAGATTGCTGAAGCGGATCTGTACGCGCTGCTCCAGTGCGTCGACGATTTCCATGGTGGCGAGATGGTGGCCGTCGAAGCCGAGGAAAATGCGGCTGAAGGCGGACTGTTCACCGTAAGGTTCGAGCATGACCCATTCGAGGCCGTCTTTGCTGCCGCCGTCGATGATCAGGAAGAGCTGTTCGAGCGGCTGCTGCGTGCTGAGCAGCACGGCGGGAGTATTGCCGACTGATTGATCCAGGGCGGAGCGGGTGACCTGATCGAGATCGGGCTCGTAGACCCACAGCGTGCTGCCGTCGGTGATGAGCAGCTGCTCGAAGGGGCTCTCATAGGACCAGCGGAATTTACCCGGCCGCAGAATACGCAGATTGCCGCGGGTCTGCTGCACCAGACGATCGTTCTGCGTGATGATCTGATCGAAGTCCGCGCTCAGGGTGCGCAGCCCGTCGAAGAAGGCGTGCAGGCGGGCAATGCCGGTATCTTGAGCCGCGGCGAGGGCGGGCAGGAGCAGCGCGGCTAGGAACAGCAGCAGGGTCGTGGCGGTGTGACGCGGCAGGCGTTTCATCAGTCGGCCGGCGGTGGCGGCGCCAGCACTTCGCGGCTGCCGTTGGATTCGAGCGGACCGACCACGCCGGCGCGTTCCATCTCTTCCACCATGCGCGCGGCGCGGTTGTAGCCGATCTTTAGGCGGCGCTGCACACCCGAGATAGAGGCGCGGCGCGTTTCGGTGACGATGCGCACGGCCTGATCGTAGAGCGGATCGACATCACCGCTCGGACCTTCGCCGGCTTCACCGCCGCCTTCACCGTCGGTTTCCGCATGGCGCAGGATGTCTTCGATGTATTCGGGTTCACCCAGGTTTTTGAGGAACTCAGCCACTTTGTGCACCTCGTGATCGTCGACGAAGGCGCCGTGGATACGGGTCGGCACGCTGGTGCCCGGCGGCAGATAGAGCATATCGCCATGTCCGAGCAGCTGCTCGGCGCCCATTTGGTCGAGAATGGTGCGCGAATCGATCTTGGACGAGACCTGGAAGGCGATGCGCGTGGGGATGTTGGCCTTGATCAGGCCGGTGATGACATCGACCGAGGGCCGCTGCGTCGCCAGCACCAGGTGGATGCCCGATGCGCGCGCCTTCTGCGCCAGGCGCGCGATCAGCGTTTCGACCTTTTTGCCGACGACCATCATCATGTCGGCGAGCTCGTCGATGATGACCACGATATAGGGGATCGGCTCCAGCGTGGCCGGCTCGCCGCCAGCGGTGATCTTGAGGAAGGGATCGGGCAAGGCCTCGCCGGCGTCGATGGCGGCCTGCACCTTGCGGTTGTAGTTGGCGATGTTGCGCACGCCGAGATGGGCCATGAGCGCGTAGCGGCGGTCCATTTCCCCCACACACCAGCGCAGCGCGCTGGCTGCTTCCTTCATGTCGGTGACCACCGGCGCGAGCAGATGCGGTATGCCTTCGTAGATCGAAAGCTCGAGCATCTTGGGGTCGATCATGATCATGCGCATGTCCTGCGGCGAGGCATTGTAGAGCATGCTGAGGACCATGGCGTTGACCGCCACCGATTTGCCGGAACCCGTGGTGCCGGCGATCAGCAGATGCGGCATCTTGGCCAGATCGACGATGACCGGATGGCCGCTGATGTCCTTGCCGAGTGCGAGCGAGAGCGGCGAAGCGGCCTCATCGTATTGCTTGGAGTGCAGGATTTCGCTCAGGCGCACGGTTTCGCGATGCTCGTTGGGGATTTCGAGCCCGATGACCGATTTGCCCGGGATGATGTCGACGATACGCACGCTCACCGTCGACAGCGAACGGGCGAGATCCTTGGACAGATTGCTGATCTGGCTGACCTTGATGCCGGGCGCGGGCTGCATTTCGAAGCGCGTGATCACCGGGCCGGGATGGACCGCCACCACCTGCACTTCGATGCCGAAATCCTGCAGCTTCAGCTCGACCTGGCGCGACATCGCCTCGAGCGTGGCGGCGGGGATCGCGTGCGGGGAAACCTCGGGCGGATCGAGCAGCGCCAGCGGCGGCAGCGCGCCGTTGCTCGGCGCGGCGGCCGGGGTGAACAGCGGCACCTGGCGCTCTTTCTCGGCGCGCACGCTCGGTTCGATCTGCTTGACCAGCGGTTCGATGCGTGGCGGGGTCCGCTCTTTTTTCAGCTTGCGTTCTTCCTGTACCGCTTCGGCGCGGACCCGGCGCTGCTGCTCCGCCTGACGCCGTTCGGCGCGCGCCTCCCGCAGATCGGCCAGCCGGTCGCGCAGACGCGCCGCCGCTTCACACACGCTGCGGCCGGTACGATCCATCAGCGTCAGCCATGACAGTCCGGTGAACAGGGAAACGCCGGTGAGGAACAGGGCGAGCAGGAACAGGGTGCTACCGACGAAGCTAAAGGAAGCGACCAGTGAATTGCTGACGATGTCGCCGAGGATGCCGCCGGGATTGGCCGGCAATGCGCTCTGGCCGGTGCTGAAATGCAGCGTGGCGATACCGCAGCCGGCGGCGACGGTGAGCACGAAACCGATGACGATGAACAGCGTATGACGCAGGTCCGGTGCCTGCTCATGTCCGCGTCCACGGTACAGCCGCCATGCGGCGTAGGCGACGAGCAGCGGGAACAGATAGGCCAGATAGCCGAAATAGAACAGGAACACCGACGAGAACCAGGCGCCCACCAGTCCGCCGTTATTGGCGATGCGGTCGGTATTGCCGCTGAAAGACCAGCCCGGGTCGCCGGCATTGTAGCTGAGCAGCGAGAGCATCATATAGATGGCGATCGCGCCGAGCACGAACAGCGCGCCCTCGCGCAGCCCGCGACGCAGATGTGCGACCGGGACGGGCTGTTTGGCGCTCTTCCTCGTGGCTTGTGCCAAGGACTTTTCCTCTTCCACTGCCGGCGGCGGATGCCGGATCAGCGCAGATTATGCCATATCCCGGCGCGCGGTCGGCTCTCGGTCGAGCGCCTAACCGGAATTCTGGCGCAGCGCCGGGTGTACCACGGCGCTGGCGGCGACGTTGATGCCGCGGGCGAGGGCAGTATTGCGCTGCCATTGCGGTTTGGCGAGGTCGAGCACATAGGGCAGCAGTGCGGCGGAAAGGGCTTGCGACGCGCTGCGCGGTACAGCGCCCGGCATGTTGGTGACGCCGAAGTGGAGAATGCCTTCCCAGAGAAAGGTCGGTGCTTCGTAGCTGGTCGGGTGCATGGTTTCGATGCAGCCGCCTTGATCGATGGCGATGTCGATGATGACGCTGCCGGGCTGCATGGCGCGCACCATGTCGGCACTGACCAGACGCGCCGCGCGTGCGCCGGGTATGAGCACGGCGCCGATCAGCAGGTCCGCCTGCGCCACCGCCTCGGCGATCTGTTCCGCGTAGGGATGAAGCGCCGTGACGTTGTGGCCGAGCGCGCGCATGGCTTCCAGGCGCTCGCGCTTGTAGTCGAAGACCACTACCTCGGCGCCCATGCCGGCGGCGGCTTCTGCCGCGCTGCCGCCGGCGGTACCTGCGCCGAGAATGACGACGCGGCCGCGGCTGGTGGCGGGCAGGCCGCCGAGCAGAACGCCCTTGCCCTGCGGATAATGCAGCAGGGTGGCGCCGATCTGGGTGGCGAGCCGGCCGGCGATGTCGCTCATGGGCGCGAGCAGGGGCAGGCGACCCGCCTCGTCCTCGACCGTTTCGAATGCCACCGCGGTCAGGCCGATGTCGCACAACTGCCGCGTCAGCGCGTCATCGGCGGCAAGATGCAGGTAGCTGAACAGGAGATGATCGGGGCGCAGCAGATCGAGTTCGGCCCGCTGCGGTTCCTTGACCTTGACGATCAGTTCGCTGCGTTCGTAGAGCTCGGCGGCATTTTTCGTCACGGTGACGCCGACGCGGCGATAGGCGTCGTCTCCGTAGCCGCTGCCGGCGCCGGCGTGCGGTTCGACCAGCACTTCGTGACCCGCTGCGACCAGCATGGCGGTCGCAGCGGGGACCAGGGCGACGCGGCCCTCCCGGGGTTTGGTTTCTCGCGGTATACCGATGCGCATGGGATCAAGACTAAACACGACAGATGGCAGATACTATAATGCATTATCATTCAGGCAATCTTCATCGGGGAGTGCTTTTTTCATGAGCAAGGACAAACATTGCCGTCTGCTGATCCTGGGATCCGGGCCTGCCGGGTACAGCGCCGCGGTTTATGCCGCACGGGCGAACCTGCGGCCGGTGCTGATCACCGGTTTGCAGCAGGGCGGCCAGTTGACGACCACGACCGAGGTGGATAACTGGCCCGGGGACGAGGCCGGCGTGCAAGGGCCCGAGCTCATGGAGCGCATGCGCCGGCATGCGGAGCGTTTCGAGACCGAGATCATCATCGACCATATCCACAAGGCCGAACTGCAGGGGCCGCCGTTTCGCCTCATCGGCGATCAGGGCAGCTATACCTGCGATGCGCTGATCATCGCCACCGGCGCCTCGGCGAAATATCTCGGCCTGCCTTCGGAAGAGGCCTACATGGGACGCGGCGTCTCCGCCTGCGCGACCTGCGACGGATTTTTCTACCGCAACCAGAAGGTGGCCGTCATCGGCGGCGGCAACACGGCGGTGGAAGAGGCGCTCTATCTTTCCCATATCGCTTCCGAGGTCAACGTGGTGCACCGGCGCGACCGCTTCCGTTCGGAGAAGATCCTCTCCGACAAGCTGCAGCAGAAAGCGGTGGACGGCAATGTGCGCATCCACTGGAATGCTGTGCTGGATGAGGTGCTCGGTGACGACGGCGGCGTTACCGGCGTGCGCATCCGCAGCATGGAGGACGGCAGCACGCAGGATATCGATCTGCACGGCGTCTTCATCGCCATCGGTCACGAACCGAACACCAAGCTGTTCGTCGGCCAGATCGAGATGCGTTACGGTTACATCGTCGTCAACAGCGGCATAGAGGGCAATGCCACCGCGACCAGCATTCCGGGCGTGTTCGCCGCCGGCGATGTGGCCGATTCGATCTATCGCCAGGCGGTGACTTCGGCGGGCAGCGGCTGCATGGCGGCGCTCGACGCCGAGCGCTATCTCGACGGTCTGAGCAATCCGTGAATGGCCGGCGCCGATGAGCAGGCTGCCATGCCCGGCGATTCCATGAATAAGCCGCGGACGGAACAGCGGGAATTCCCCCGCCTGACCGTCAACTGTGCGGTCGGATGCCGGCCGGCCTCCGGGCGAGGCGAGAGCCGCACGCTGGTCAAGAACATCAGCGGCAACGGTGTGCTGATCGTCGCCGCAGAGCCGCCCGCGCTGGGGGCGCGTATGGAAATCATCGTGGGGCCGGATCTCTGTTCGATACCGGCCCTGCATGCGCTGGTCGAAGTGGTGCGGATCGCGGCCAGGGCGTCCTGGGATTACGGCGACGAGGCGCCGCAGACGCCTTGTTACGATATCGGCGCCCGTATCGTAGCGATGCAGCACTAGCTGCCGCCGTCGGGATGGCCTGCTGCGCATGCCTGCCATGGGAATGATGGGGTCGAGCGTGGGCGTATAGCGATGCGGATCGAAATGCACAGCCGGATCGACGCGTTCGATGCGGGCGAGTGGGACTGCCTCGTTCCCGAACAGCCTTTCCTGCGTCACGCTTTTCTCGATGCGCTTGCCCGTCATGGTGCGATCGGCGGCTCCAGCGGTTGGCATCCGCGCTATCTCGCCGCGCGTGAAGCGGGTCGTCTGATCGGCGCCGTACCCCTGTTTCTCAAGGACCACTCCTTCGGCGAATTCATATTCGATTGGGCCTGGGCCGAGGCTTATCATCGCCATGACCTGGATTACTATCCCAAGCTGGTGGTGTCGGTGCCGTATACGCCGGTGAGCGGTGATCGCATCCTGCTGGCGCCCCAAGTCAATACGGGCACCGATGCCGAACGGGTGAGCGCGGCACTGATCGATGCCGCCCTCGATCATGCGCGCGAAAGCGGCGCTTCTTCCCTGCACTGGCTGTTCACCAGCGAACGGGACGCCACGCGACTGCAGGCGCACGGTTTCATGTCGCGCGCGTCGTGCCAGTTCCACTGGCTCAATCGCGGCTACGGCGATTTCGACGATTTTCTCGCCACGCTGTCTTCACGCCACCGCAAGAAGATTCGCGCCGAGCGCAGGGCGGTGCGTGAGCAGGGCATCGTCACGCAGGTGCTGAGCGGTGCGGAGGCGACGCCGGCGCTGTGGGATGTCTTTCATGACTTCTATTTGTCGACCTTCATCCGCAAGGGCAATCATGCGCCGCTGACACGCGGTTTTTTTCGCGACATCGGCGCAGCACTGGGCGCAAATACGCTGCTGATTCTGGCCCATCACGATGGCCGTCCGGTTGCCGGCGCATTCTTTTTCGCGAGCGAGGACACGCTGTACGGTCGCCACTGGGGCCGCAGCGAAGGTTTTCACGGCCTGCATTTCGAGTTGTGTTATTACCGGGCGATCGAGTATTGCATCGAACGCGGCCTGCAGTGTTTCGAGGCGGGCGCGCAGGGCGAGTACAAGGTGCAGCGTGGCTTCGCGCCCACGGCCACGCGTTCTTCGCACTGGATCGCGGATGCCGGCTTTGCCAGCGCGATCGACGGTTTCCTCGCCCGCGAGCGCGATGCCGTCGCCGCGTACATGCAGGAGATGTCGGCGTATCTGCCGTACCGGAGCGCGCATGGCTGAGTACGCGCCGCGTTATCCCGTCCTGCTCGATCCGTATGCCGAGGAATGCCGGTTCCCGGACGTCGAGCGGGCGCTCGACGAACCGAACGGTCTGCTCGCCATCGGCGGCAATCTGCAGCCGGACAGCCTGCTCGCGGCCTATCGTGGCGGCATCTTTCCCTGGTACGAGCGCGGACAGCCGATTCTGTGGTGGTCGCCCGATCCGCGCCTGGTGCTGTTTCCCGAGCGCCTGCGCGTGACGCGCAGCCTGCGCAAGACGATGCGACAAACGGGATGGGCGCTCAGTTTCGACCGGGATTTCGCGGCGATCATGCGCGCCTGCGCCGCGCCGCGCGAGCCGGGCGGCGGCACCTGGATCACCGAGGAAATGCTTGCTGCCTATGCGGATCTCCATCATCTGGGATATGCGCATTCGGTGGAAGTATGGCGCGATGGGGAGTTGGCCGGCGGCCTTTATGGTGTGGCGCTGGGCGGTGTTTTCTTCGGCGAATCGATGTTTCACCGCCGCAGCGACGCTTCCAAGATCGCGCTCGTCGGTCTCGTGCATCATCTGCGCGAGCGCGGCTGCGCCATGATCGATTGCCAGATGCAGACTCATCATCTGATGAGCCTGGGCGCGGAGACGGTGCCGCGCACGCGCTTTACCGCGCTGCTCGCGGCCTGCGATGAAGGGCCCGGACCGGCGCGCTGGGAAACGCGCGTATTTCCAGCGGCGGTGTTGGCCGGCTGAGATGGCCGGACGGGACCGTTACATCGTTTTTTACCGCAGCCTGCCCCAGCAGTGCGGTTATCTGCCGGGACGCCAGGCGGTCAATGCGGTGATGGATCCGATGGTGATGCCGGATCGCACGCTCTACAGCCGTCTCGTCGATCTCGGCTTCCGCCGCAGCGGATCGCGTATCTATCGACCGGCCTGCAACGGCTGCAAGGCATGCCTTGCCCTGCGCATCCCCGTGGCTTCCTTTCGCCCCAATCGTATCCAGCGTCGGGTGAGCCGTCTGCATGCCGGCCTGAGCGTGACCGAGCGCGACCCGGGGTTTCGCCAGACACATTACGATCTCTATCGGCGCTATCTGCACGCGCGCCATCCCGGCGGTGGCATGGACGAGGGCGATCCGGAAGACTATCTGTCCTTTCTCGTCTGCGCAGGCGTGGATACGCGTTTCTTCGAATTCAGCGCCGACGGGCGTTGCCTTATCGTGGCGGTGGTCGATGTGCTGGCGAATGGTCTGTCGGCGGTCTACACCTTCTATGATCCGGATCTGCCGGGGAGCAGCCTGGGCGCATACGCCGTGCTGTGGCAGATCGAGGCGGCGCGCCGGCTGGGTGTCGATTGGCTGTACCTGGGCTACTGGGTCGAGGAGTGCCGCAAGATGAGCTACAAGATCCACTATCAACCCTGTGAGCTGTTCATCGATGGCCGCTGGCGTCCCTTCGACGGTCTTTCCGGCAAGTGATGGTTCCGGTATCCCGCCGGGCGGCAGAAAGAGTATAATGCCGCGGCCCGGCCCGGAGAGTTGCACGGGGGGTCGCAAGGGTGGACCGGCAGCGCTGCCGAGCGCTCCCGCTCAGTTGCTACGGATAAGGGGATTATGGCGAAAGAAGATCACATCGAAATGGAAGGGGTCGTTGTCGAAACCCTGCCCAACACTATGTTCCGCGTCGAACTGGACAACGGACACCTGGTAACCGCGCACATCTCGGGCAAGATGCGCAAGCACTACATCCGCATTCTCACCGGCGACAAGGTAACCGTCCAGTTGACGCCGTACGATCTCAGCAAGGGACGTATCGTTTTCCGCGCCAAGTAGTCCGCGGCGACTTCACTCTCAGCCTTCCACCGTTTCCTCGACACCCTCGATGTCGAAGCTCAGGCTGTTGTCCTGGAGGCTGATGCGGACGTGTCCGCCCTTGGCGAGGCGTCCGAACAGCAGCTCTTCGGCGAGCGGCTTCTTGATGTAATCCTGGATGGTGCGCGCCATCGGGCGGGCGCCCATCTTGGCGTCGAAGCCGCGCGTTCCCAGCCAGCGCCGCGCCGCATCGTCCACGTGCAGCGAAACCTTGCGCTCTTCGAGCTGGGCTTCCAACTCGAAGATGAACTTGTCCACCACCTGGCCGACGATTTCCGGCGCCAGTGAGCTGAACTGGATGATCGCATCGAGACGGTTACGGAATTCGGGCGAGAACATCCGCTTGATGGTTTCCATGGCGTCGCTGGAGTGATCCTGGTGAGTGAAGCCGATGGAAGCACGGCTGAGCTGCTCGGCGCCGGCGTTGGTCGACATGACCAGGATCACGTTGCGGAAATCGGCCTTGCGACCGTTGTTGTCGGTGAGGCTGCCATGGTCCATGACCTGCAGCAGCAGATTGTAGATGTCGGGATGCGCTTTTTCGATTTCGTCGAGCAGCAGCACGGCATGCGGATGCTTGGTGACGGCCTCGGTGAGCAGGCCGCCCTGATCGTAACCGACGTAGCCCGGCGGGGCGCCGATCAGGCGCGATACGGTGTGACGTTCCATGTATTCCGACATGTCGAAGCGGATCAGTTCGATGCCGAGGATCCTGGCGAGCTGGCGCGTGACCTCGGTCTTGCCGACGCCGGTCGGGCCGGCGAAGAGGAAGGAACCGATGGGCTTTTCCTGGTTGCCGAGCCCGGAGCGGGCCATCTTGATGGCGCCGGCGAGCGTGCTGATGGCCTCATCCTGACCGAATATGGTCATCTTCAGGTCGCGGTCCAAGGTGCGCAGCTTGTCCTTGTCCGAGTGCGTCACCGTTTTCGACGGGATACGCGCGATCTTGGCGACGATGCTTTCGACATCCTTCACGCCGATGGTCTTCTTGCGCTTGGACGGGGCGAGCAGATGCTGATAGGCGCCGGCTTCGTCGATCACGTCGATGGCCTTGTCGGGCAGGAAACGGTCATTGATGTAGCGTGCCGAGAGATCGACGGCGGCGCGCAGCGCTTCGCGCGAGTACTTGACGCGATGATGCTGTTCGAAGCGTGACTTCAATCCCTGCAGGATGCGTACGGCTTCCTCCGTAGTCGGCTCGGTGACATCGATTTTCTGGAAGCGGCGGGCGAGGGCGCGGTCCTTCTCGAAGATGCCGCGGTACTCGTTGTAGGTGGTCGAACCGATGCAGCGCAGCTCGCCCGAGGACAGCATCGGTTTGATCAGATTGGCGGCATCCATCACGCCACCCGACGTCGAACCCGCGCCGATGATGGTGTGGATCTCATCGATGAACAGGATCGCGTTCGGTTCCTTGCGCAGTTGGGCAAGGATGCCTTTGAGGCGTTTTTCGAAATCGCCGCGATACTTGGTGCCGGCGAGCAGGGCGCCCATGTCGAGCGAATGGATGGTGCTGTCGGCGAGCACGTCCGGCACCTCGCCGTCGACGATGCGCTTGGCCAGCCCTTCGGCGATGGCGGTCTTGCCGACGCCGGCTTCGCCGATCAGCAGGGGATTGTTCTTGCGCCGCCGGCACAGCACCTGGGTGACGCGCTCGATTTCCTGGTCACGGCCGATGAGCGGATCGATCAGGCCCATGCGTGCGCGGTGGTTGAGGTTGGTGGTGTACTGTTCGAGCGGGCTGCGCGCGGCGGATTCGCCGTCACCCTCGCTTTCCGCCGACAGCAGGCTTTCGCCTTCCTCCTCGCCGCTGATCTTGGCGATGCCGTGCGAGATGTAATTGACCACGTCGAGGCGGGTGATGTTCTGCGTGTTCAGGCAGTAGACGGCCTGGGAATCCTGTTCGCCGAAAATCGCCACCAGCAGATTGGCGGCGCCGACCTCGCGCTTGCCCGAGGACTGGACGTGGAATACGGCGCGCTGCAGCACGCGCTGGAAGCCGAGCGTGGGCTGCGTGTCGCGGGCGTCGTCCTGCAGGTGGGGCGTGGTTTCGTCGAGGAAGACGG
Source organism: uncultured Chromatiales bacterium (assembly GCA_964388175.1). Taxonomy (GTDB): domain Bacteria; phylum Pseudomonadota; class Gammaproteobacteria; order SZUA-140; family SZUA-140; genus JAITWN01. The sequence goes on from CAYLYS010000003.1 coordinate 18,749, forward strand.
TCAGCTCCTGGCGCAGGGCGTCGATGTCGGCGCCGCAGGCGCGCAGCACGGAGTTGGCGGCGGAGTTGTCGAGAAGCGCGAGCAGCAGATGCTCCACGGTGATGAACTCGTGATTCTTGTCACGGGCTTCCTGGAACGCCACGTTCAGCGTGTATTCAACATCCTTGCTCAGCATATCTGCCACCTTCGATAGTTCACTGTCGCGCGCCGGTCAGACTTTCTCCATGGTACATTTGAGCGGGTGCTGGTTTTCCCGTGAGAATTGATTGACCAGGGCAACTTTGGTTTCGGCGATGTCGCGATTGAATATGCCGCAGACTCCCAGACCCCGGGTATGGATCTGCAGCATGACCTGTGTCGCTTTTTCCTGATCCATGGCGAAGAACTTCTGCAGCACATAAACCACGAAATCCATGGGCGTGTAGTCGTCGTTCAGCAGCATGACCTTGTACAGCGGCGGCCGCTGCAGTTTCGGTTTGGCTTCCTGCAGCGCCAGTCCGTCGTCGCCCGCCGGGCGTTGTCTGATCGTTTTCATGACATCGGCAATTATAGCCGAAAAGCCAGAATATTTCCTGCTTCCACAATGGGTAAGGCAATGGGTAAGGCCGCCGTCGGCGGACTGCTGCCGAGCGCACGCGCGATGTCTGTCCGCTTCGTTATTTATAACGTCATGCGCAGGAAAAGCATGAGCAGGAAGGCGCGTTGGCGGCGGCCGGCAAGGACCTGCGCCGGTCCGCTTCCGTTTTCCCGCGGGCTTGACGCGAGCGGTCAGTTGCGCAAAGCTGAACGACGTCAGTGGGGAGCACTCCGCAGCGTAACTTCAAGAGTAACCGCGCAGGAGTGTTCGGGTAGCATCTGGGAGGGGGCTGGTCGGTAGCCGAGTGCGTGCTGCCGGCATCATTCCTTGAGTGCATGTACACGCCGGATCTTTGTCTCCGTCCGACCCGTCAGCGAGCTGTGCCGCTGCGCACGCCATCGTGCGTCAAGTCGTTCCACCACCTTCCCCGATGATCATTGCGCACCGCGATCGCCGACGGCGCCATCGAGCGGCTGCGCTATCAAGAGGAGCCACGCAAGATGGCTACAGGCATCGTCAAATGGTTCAATAACGCCAAGGGCTTCGGTTTCGTCTCGCTGGATGAGGGCGGAGACGATGTGTTCGCCCATTTTTCCGCGATCGAGATGGAAGGCTACAAAAGCCTCAGGCAGGGGCAGAAAGTGGAATTCGACGTTTCGCAGGGCCCCAGGGGGCCATTTGCGCAGCATATCCGTCTGGCGATGACGGCGGAATGAAGACCGCGGCGCCCCCTTATCCCTGCCTGGGCGCGCCGCGGTCGATGAGGATTACATGCCTGCGATGATGGCTGCGCCGAAGCCGGAGCAGCTGGTCAGCTTCGCGCCTTCCATCAGCCGTTCCAGATCATAGGTGACGGTGCCGGCGGCGATGGCGCGCTTGACGCCGCCGATGATGAGGTCGGCCGCTTCCGTCCAGCCGATATGGCGCAGCAGCATTTCACCGGAGAGGACCAGCGAAGCGGGGTTGACGCGGTCCTGCCCGGCGTAGCGCGGCGCAGTGCCGTGCGTGGCCTCGAACAGCCCGATGGTGTCGGAAAGGTTCGCGCCCGGCGCCATGCCGATGCCGCCGACCTGGGCGGCGAGCGCATCGGAGATGTAGTCGCCGTTCAGATTCAGGGTGGCGATGACGCTGTAGTCCTCCGGTCGCAGCAGGATCTGCTGCAGGAAAGCGTCGGCGATGACATCGTTGATCACGATAGGTTTGCCGGTGCGCGGGTTGTGCAGACGGCACCACGGACCGCCGTCGATCTCGACGGCGCCGAATTCGCGCTGCGCCAGCGCATAGCCCCAGTTCTTGAAGGCGCCTTCGGTGAATTTCATGATGTTGCCCTTGTGCACCAGCGTGACCGAGTCGCGGTCGTTGTCGATCGCGTACTCGATGGCGCGGCGCACCAGCCGTTCGGTGCCTTCCTTCGATACCGGCTTGATGCCGATGCCGGCGGTCTGCGGAAAGCGGATCTTGGTCACTTTCATCTCGCCCTGCAGGAAGTCGATGATCTTGCGCACTTCGGCGCTGCCCGCTTCCCATTCGATGCCGGCATAGATGTCCTCGGCGTTTTCGCGGAAGATGACCATGTCGGTCTTTTCCGGGTGCTTGAGCGGGCTCGGCGTGCCGTCGAAATAGCGTATCGGCCGCAGGCAGACGTAGAGATCGAGCTCCTGGCGCAGAGCGACGTTGATGGAACGGATGCCGCCGCCGACCGGGGTGGTCAGCGGCCCCTTGATCGCCACCAGATAGTCGCGGATCGCCTGCAGCGTTTCTTCCGGCAGCCACACGTTCTCGCCGTAGACCCGGTTGGCATTTTCGCCGGCGTAGATTTCCATCCACGAGATCGAACGCTTCCCGCCATAGGCCTTGTCGACCGCCGCATCGACCACCGCTCGCATCACCGGCGTGATGTCCACACCGATGCCGTCGCCCTCGATGTAGGGAATGATGGGGCGGTCGGGGACGTTCAGCTTGCCGTCGTGGGCAGTGATGGCGCGGCCGTCGCTGGGGATCTGAACGTGCTGATAAGACATGGGCGGGTCCTTATGTAGAGAATGTGCCGTGAAAATCGAAAAAAATTCCGGTGCTGAGAGGGAAGATACAAGATAGCCGGCGCGTGAGACAAGGGAAGAGGGGGAAGCGACGCCTGCTCGCCACGAACGCCGGCCGCGCCTGAGGGGCGCGGTGGCGGCCTTTGTCCCGCTCCCGCCCGCAGCCGGCCAGTCTGCTACAATAGCGGCTGCAACAGTCTGAGCCGACGAATGATTTCCAATCGAGAAGCAATAGCGGGCGAGCGCGTCATCGTGGGGATGTCGGGCGGAGTGGATTCCTCCGTCGCGGCGCTGCTGCTCAAGCGCCGGGGCTGCGAGGTCAGCGGCGTATTCATGAAGAACTGGGATGAGACCGATCCGCAGGGCTCGTGTCCGGCGGAAGTCGATGCGCGTGATGCGCTGGCCGTGTGCGACCGCATCGGTATCGATCTCGACGCCGTCAGCTTCGCCGAACGCTACCGCGAGCGGGTTTTCGCGCGGTTCCTGGCCGATTACGAGGCCGGCCGCACGCCGAATCCCGATGTGCTGTGCAACAGCGAAATCAAGTTCCGTGCCTTTCTCGATTACGCGCTCGCTCAGGGCGCGGCCTGGATCGCCACCGGCCATTACGCCGCCGTCGCCCAGCGCGAGGGGCGCAGCGTGCTGCTCAAGGGCGCCGATCCGGACAAGGATCAGAGTTATTTCCTGCACGCGCTGTCGCAGGAACAGCTCGGCCGTGCCCTCTTTCCGCTCGGCGACTGTCTGAAGCCGGCGGTGCGGCAGATGGCGCGCGAGGCCGCTCTCGCCACTCATGCCAAGAAGGACAGCACCGGCATCTGCTTCATCGGCGAACGCCGTTTCCGCGAGTTTCTCGGTGGTTTTCTGCCGGCGCGCCCGGGCGAGATCCGCAGCGTCGATGGTGAACTGCTCGGCGAACATGAGGGGCTGATGTTCCATACGCTCGGCCAGCGCAAGGGGCTGCGCATCGGCGGTCGTGCCGGCGGCAACGGCGAACCCTGGTACGTGGTGGGCAAGGATCTCGCCGGCAACACGCTGCTGGTGGCCCAGGGTTACGATCATCCGCTGCTTTACAGCAGCGAGCTGACCGCCGACGAGTTGAACTGGATCGCGCCGGCGCCCGCCGTGGGCGAAACCCTGCATTGCAGTGCCAAGACGCGCTATCGCCAGCCCGATCAGGACTGCGTGGTCGAGACGCTCGGCGACGGGCGTTGCCGGGTGCGTTTCGCCCGGCCACAGCGCGCGGTGACGCCGGGCCAGTCGGTGGTGTTCTATCGCGGCCGGGAATGTCTCGGCGGCGGAGTCATCGTCGGGGTGGCGGGTGGCGGGCTGCAGCCCGGGGCCGATCTGTCGCCGGCGGCGATGTCCGTATACAGCGAAGGAGTGCGGTGTGGCACGTACGCTCAGTGACGCGACGCTGGCGCTCGCCGGCGTTTTCCAGGCCGCCTGGCTGGTGAACGAGGTCGCGCTTCGCGGTCGCGCGCCGACCGAACCGTTCGAATGCATGATCGGCAGCCTGTTCCAGGTCGATCCGCCGGATACCGTTTCGGTGTACGGCGGTACGGCGCGCCTGGAAACCGGCCTGCGCCTGCTTGCCGAGCATCTCGGCGGCAAGCCGCCCGCCGACGGCCTGCAGATCGCGCGCTACGTGGCGGCGGTGCTGCATCTCGAACGCAAGCTGGTGAAGAATGACGAGCTGATGCGCCGTCTGAGCGACGGCATCGGCCGCGCCAACGCGCAGGCCGCTCATTTCTCGCATACGCACGAAAACGTCCTCGCCGCCCTGGCGGATCTCTACGTCAACACGGTGAGTACGCTGACGCCGCGCATCATCGTCGGCGGCGAGCATGGCCATCTCAGTCAGCCGGCCAACGCCAACAGGGTGCGGGCATTGCTCCTCTCGGCCATTCGCTCGGCGGTGCTGTGGCGGCAGAACGGCGGCACCCGCATCCAACTGCTGTTCAAGCGCCGGCAGTTCGCCGGCGAAGCGGCGCGTCTCATCGCCGCCGCTGACAACTAGATTTAATTCAGGGATTTTTATTCAGGGGGATTGCATGGAACTGTCATCGCTCACGGCCATTTCGCCGATCGACGGTCGCTATGGCGACAAGACCGTCGTGCTGCGCGAGATCTTCAGCGAATACGGCCTGATCAAGCGCCGGGTGCGGGTCGAAATCGGCTGGCTGCGCACGCTGTCGTCTTGTCCGGGTATCGCCGAAGTGCCGCCGCTCGACGCCGAGGCGAGTGCGGTGCTGGCGGCGATCCATGCCGATTTTTCGCTGGCGGACGCGCAGCGCGTGAAGGAAATCGAGCGCGGCATCAATCACGACGTCAAGGCGGTGGAGTATTTCCTCAAGGAAAAAAGCGCGGGCAGCGCCGGCCTGAGCCGGATCAGCGAGTTTTTCCACTTCGCCTGCACTTCCGAGGATATCAACAATCTTTCCTATGCCCTGATGCTGAAAGAAGCGCGCAGCGAGGTGCTGCTGCCGCTCATCGACAGCCTCATCGAGCGCCTGGCGGCGTTTGCCCGTGAGCAGGCTGCGGTGGCGATGATGTCGCGCACCCACGGGCAGCCGGCGAGCCCGAGCACGATCGGCAAGGAAGTGGCCAATGTCGTCGCCCGCCTGCGCCGTCAGCGCGACGGCCTGGCACAGGTGGCTCTGCTCGGCAAGATGAACGGCGCCACCGGCAACTACAACGCCCATCTCGCCGCTTATCCGGAGGTGGACTGGCGCGCGCTGGCGCGCGAATTCATCGGTGGCGATCTCGGCCTGGAATGGAACCCCTACACCACGCAGATCGAGCCGCATGACTACATGGCGGAATATTTCGACGCCCTGGCGCGCATCGATACCATCCTGCTGGATTTCTGCCGTGACGTCTGGGGCTACATTGCTATCGGCTATTTCCGCCAGAAGGCGGTGAGCGGGGAGGTCGGCTCGTCGACCATGCCGCACAAGGTCAACCCCATCGATTTCGAGAACGCGGAAGGCAATCTCGGTCTCGCCAACGCCGTGCTGCGCCATCTCGCCGAGAAGTTGCCGGTATCGCGCTGGCAGCGCGATCTGTCCGATTCGACGGTGCTGCGCAATATCGGCGTCGGCATCGCGCACGCGGTGCTGGCCTGGGAATCCTGCCTCAAGGGCCTGGGTAAGCTGTCGGTCGATGCGCAGCGCATCGCGGCCGATCTGCAGGATGCCTGGGAGCTGCTGGCTGAACCGGTGCAGACGGTGATGCGGCGCCATGGCGTGGAAGCGCCGTACGAAAAGCTGAAGGAGCTGACGCGCGGCCGCCGCATCGATGGTGAAACGCTGCACGCCTTCATCCGCACGCTCGATATCCCGGCGGCGGCGCGCGATGAACTGCTCGCGCTCACGCCGGCCGCCTATACCGGGCTTGCCGAGGAACAGGCGCGCGAGATCTGACGGGAGACGGCGCACCGGCGTGACCGTGTTCACGGTTCGGCGCCGGCAGGCATGGATAATGGGTAGGGCAGGGCGTGGTCAGGGTGGCGTAACCGTCTTGTTCCTCCAAGTCTTGCCATCCGCCCGCTCATGTACCCGGCCATGCGTCCTCCCCTCTGCGGCCGGGTTTTTTTTTGCCCGCCGAGTTGTCATACTCCCGCCTTTCCGTACCGCTGACGCCCGTTCCGGACGGGAAAATCCCGCATGGCGTCGTGATGCGGGACAGAAAACATTGGCCGAGGTAGAACATGCTGGATCCGCATCTGTTGCGCAGTGAACTGGAAACGGTGGCCGCCAGGCTCGCCCGCCGCGGCGTGCGGCTGGACGTGGACAGGCTGACGGCGCTGGAAAACGCGCGCAAGGAAGTGCAGGTGCGCGCTCAGTCGCTGCAGCAGGAGCGCAACACGCGTTCGCGCGACATCGGCCGCGCCAAGGCCCAGGGCGGTGACATCGAAGCGCTGAAGGCCGGCATTGCCGAACTCGGCGATCAGCTCGCCGCGGCGGAGGCCGAACTCGAACGCATCCAGGGCGAGCTTACCGCTCTGTTGTTGGCAGTACCTAATATGCCGCACGATGCAGTGCCCGACGGCGCCGACGAGCGCGACAACGTCGAGCTTCGGCGCTGGAGCGAGCCGCCGCGTTTCGGCTTTACCCCCCAGGATCACGTCGCGCTCGGCGAGCACCTGGGGATGCTCGATTTCGCCGCCGCGGCGGGTATCGCCGGAGCGCGTTTCGTCACCATGAGCGGTCCGCTGGCGCGCCTGCACCGCGCGCTCACCCAGTTCATGCTCGATCTGCACACCGGGGAGCACGGCTACCGCGAGTGCTATGTGCCCTATATCGCCAACGCCGAGGCGCTGACCGGAACCGGCCAGTTGCCGAAGTTCGAAGACGACCTGTTCGCACTCAAGACGGAAGTGCCGTTCTATCTGATTCCGACCGCCGAGGTGCCGCTGACCAACCTGGTGCGCGAACGCATACTCGAAGCCGAGGAACTGCCGCTGAAGCTGGTGGCGCACACCCCGTGTTTTCGCAGCGAGGCCGGTTCCTATGGCAAGGACACCCGCGGCATGATCCGCCAGCACCAGTTCGAGAAGGTGGAACTGGTGCAGATCGTCTCTCCCGAGCGCTCGGGAGCGGCGCTGGAAGAGCTCACCAGCCATGCCGAAACGGTGTTGCAGCGGCTCGGTCTCGCCTATCGTACGGTGGCCCTGTGCGCGGGCGATCTCGGTTTCGCCGCCAACAGAACCTACGACATCGAAGTCTGGCTGCCGGCGCAGGATCGCTACCGCGAGATTTCCTCGTGCAGCGGCTTCGGCGACTTTCAGGCGCGGCGGATGCAGGCGCGCTGGCGCCCTGCCGGTGGCCGCAAGCCCGAGCCGGTGCATACCCTGAACGGTTCCGGGCTGGCGGTGGGACGCACGCTGCTCGCGGTGCTGGAGAACTTCCAGGACGAGCAGGGCCGCGTCCATGTCCCCGCGGTCCTGCATCCGTACATGGGTGGCGTGACGATCATCGGTTAATATAGGGTCGTGGACTTCCTGCCCGTCTTTCTCGATATCCGTAAGCGCGATTGCCTGGTGGTCGGCGGCGGCGAGGTGGCCGCGCGCAAGATCGATCTGCTGCGCCGCGCCGGTGCAAGCGTGACGGTCTGCGCGCCGCTGTTGTGTCCGGTGCTGGCGAAGCTTGCCGCAGAAGGCGCCGTGCGGTATCGCAACGGCGTTTTCACCGCGGCCGACGTCACCGGCTTCGATCTCGTCGTTGCCGCCACCGATGACGCGGCGGTCAATGCGGCGGCGGCCGAGGCAGCGCGGGTTCGCGCCATTCCGGTCAATGTCGTCGATGAGCCGGCACTGTGCAGTTTCATTTTCCCGGCGATCGTCGACCGTTCTCCCTTGCTGATCGCGGTCTCCACCGGCGGAGCCGCGCCGGTGCTGGCGCGCACGCTGCGGGCCAGATTGGAAACGCTGTTTCCCGCCGCCTACGGGCGGCTTGCCGCTCTGCTGCAGCGTTTCCGTCCGCTGATCCGCAGCAGCATCAGCGATGCCGGCCAGCGTCGGCGCTTCTTCGAGAAAGCGGTGGACGGGCCGATATCCGAATTGGTGTTCGCCGGACGTGAGGAGGAGGCCGCCGCCTTGCTGCAGCAGTCCCTGCAGGCGCAGGATGCCGCGCCTCGTGGTGAAGTGAGCCTGATCGGCGCCGGTCCGGGTGATCCCGATTTGCTGACTTTCCGTGCGCTGCGTTTGATGCAGCGTGCCGATGTCGTGCTTTATGATCGACTGGTCGCGCCGGCCATTCTCGATCTGGTGCGGCGTGATGCCGAGCGTATATACGTCGGGAAAAGGCGCGATTATCACGCATTGCGCCAGGAAGAGATCAATCAGGTGATGGTCAGGCTGGCGCAAGAGGGCAAGCGGGTGGTACGCCTCAAGGGCGGCGATCCCTTCATATTCGGACGAGGAGGCGAGGAGATTGCCACACTGGCGGAGGAAGGTATCCCGTTCCAGGTCGTGCCGGGCATCACGGCCGCCAATGGCTGCGCCGCCTATGCGGGCATTCCGCTGACGCATCGTGATCATGCGCATTCGGTGCTGTTCGTCACGGGCCATCTCAGGGGGGAAGAGGGCATCAACCTCGACTGGCAGACGCTGGTCCGTCCCGCCCAGACGCTGGTCATCTATATGGGGCTCACCGGCCTCGATCTCATCTGCCGTGAACTCGTTCGCCACGGCATGGGGCCCGATATGCCAGCCGCGCTGATCGAGCACGGCACCACGGCCGATCAGCGCGTGTTCGCTGCGACCCTGAGCGAGTTGCCCGATCTCGTGGCGCGCAATGAGGTGCGCGCGCCGACGCTGCTCATCGTCGGCGAGGTGGTGCGTCTGCGCGAACGGCTGGCCTGGTTCCGCACCGGCGTGCAGCACTAGAACGGGAGGCGCGCAGCGTATCAGCCATGGAATATGCCTGTTTTCATGATGGCGACATGATCGTCGCTATCCCCGCTTAGACGTGTTTGCCACTGCACTCGCGGAGACCTTCCGCCGCGGCTATTCGCTGCGTTCGCTGCGTTCCGATATTCTCGCCGGCCTGACCGTCGGCGTGCTCGCATTGCCGCTGTCGATGGCGCTCGCCCTGGCCAGCGGAGTGCCGCCCCAGCATGGCCTCTATACGGCGATCATTGCCGGCGCCATCATTGCGATCTGCGGCGGTTCCAGGGTCAATATTTCAGGGCCGACCGCCGCCTTCGTCGTGGTGCTGTTGCCGGTCGTGCATCAGTTCGGCCTCGGCGGACTGGTGATGGCGGGGCTGCTTGCCGGACTGATCCTGGTCGCGCTCGGGCTTGCCCGCATGGGGCGGCTGATCGAATACGTACCGTATCCGGTCACTGTCGGTTTCACCGCCGGCATCGCGATCGTGATCGCCATGCTGCAGATCAAGGATTTCCTCGGCCTGGACGTGGCGGTGAGCGGCGATCATTTCTTCGACCGCGTTTCCGGCATCGTCTCCGCATTGCCGACCTTGCACTGGCAGGATACTTTCATTGCCACGCTGACGCTGGCGATTCTCATCGTCTGGCCGCGCCTCGGCACGCGCGTTCCAGGGCTGCTGGTCGCGCTCACCGCCGCGACGCTGGTCGGCTGGATCTGCGGTCATTTCATCCCGGGATTCGACATCGCCACCGTCGGCAGCGTTTTTTCCTATACGCTCGATGGCGTGATCAAGGCCGGCATTCCGCCGCTCGCACCGCAGTTCGTGTGGCCGTGGGAATTGCCGGGCGCCGATGGCCAGCCGATCGGTCTGTCGTTTCAACTGATCAATGACCTGCTCGGCCCGGCGCTGACGATTGCCGCGCTGGCGGCGATCGAGTCGCTGCTGTGCGCCGTGATCGCCGACGGCATGGCGGGTACCCGCCATGACCCCAATGCCGAGCTGATCGGCCTCGGCCTGGGCAATATTCTCGTGCCGTTCTTCGCCGGCATCCCGGCGACCGCGGCCATCACGCGCACGGCGGCTAGCGTGCGCGCGGGGGCGGTATCTCCCATCGCCGCGGTGATCCATGCCATGGTCGTGCTGCTCGCGGTTCTGGCGCTGGCGGGTCTGCTGGGCTACGTACCCATGGCGGCGCTGGCCGCGCTGATGATGATGGTGGCGTGGAACATGAGTGAAGCGAAGCATGTCCTGCGCATCATGCGCGCGGCGCCGGGCAGCGATGTCGCCGTGCTGGTGAGTTGTTTGGTGCTGACGGTGGTGTTCGACATGACGGTCGCTGTCGCTATCGGCATCGGTCTGGCGGCGCTGCTGTTCATCAGGCAGGTGAGCGAACAGACCGAAGCGAAAGTGGTTTCTCATGCCGATGGATCGCACGCCTACCAGGTGCCTGCCGAGGTGCTGATCTATGATGTGAACGGTGCGCTTTTTTTTGGCGCGGCGCATCGCGCCATGCGCTCGCTCGAAGCGTTGCCGCCGGGAAAAAAGGTGGTGATCATGGATATGACGGACGTATCCATCCTGGATATGACCGCCATCATGCTGTTGCAGGAGTTGCTTACCAGCCTCGAACACCGTGGTACCGCGGTAATCATCAGCGGACTTCACCCCCGCCTGATTCTGCAGCTGCAGCGCGTGGGGGTTGTCGGGCGCCAGGGAAGACTCGAGTTTACCCGTGATGTGGCGGGCGGTATTGTCCGTGCGACGGTGCTGTGTGCTGGGCCGGGGGAGCAGGGCGGGGATAAACCGTCAACCGCCTGATGGTGCGGCTGTCGATGCGCAGGCGGTTGCGGATGAAGCGTCGCGCCGGCGCAAGCCGGCGCGACGGCTGCGTCTAGTTTTCAGTGTGAATGGTCGTGCGGTTCGTGATCGTGACCCTGGTGGGAATGATCATGGGCACCCAGCTCGGAGTCCTTGTGGCTATGTCCGTGATCCGCATCTTTGCCGTGGTCGTGAGCGTGCGTATGGCTGTGATCATGGCCATGGGAATGCTCGTGTTGGTGCTGGTGCGCGTGGCGCGTGCCATCGCCATGGACATGATCGTGTTCATGCTCATGTTTGTGTTCATGCTGGTGGCTGTGGTCGTGTTTGTGATCACCCATCGTTTTCTCTCCTTGAGTTGTATGTCAGCAGTGGACGCTGCATAGCGTGGCCGGCATGGCCCACGTCATTTTCTGCGCAGAAAATGGGCTTTGCGCAAGGGAATGACGCGACCATCCCACGATACTAGAAACGGCCCCTGGCCGCGACTCGTCCGGAAACCATCGTGCGCAGCGGCGTCTATCGGGTTGAGTGATCGGCAGCGCTGCTGAGTGACTGAAGGGCGGGTGGAAAAAAAACGCTGCCGGAAACGCCCAAGCAATGATTGCTGCATGATATTCCCTCCCGGACTGGCGACACGGTCAGCGTAACAGGGGCGTGAGATGAAATCAATAAATACTCCTACCGCGGTGAACTTGCCGTCTCGCTTAAAACGAAAGCCCCGCAGAGCGGGGCTTTCGATGAGAGACGCTGAAACCCGGGAGCTTGCCGGGTTTGTCGGCTGTTTCAGTCGTCGCCGCCGAAAGCACCGAGCAGATGCAGCAAGCTGGTGAACAGATTGTAAATGCTGACATACAGGGCAACGGTAGCGAGGATGTAGTTGTCTTCACCGCCATGCACGAGCTGGCTGGTCTGGAACAGGATATATCCGGACATCAGCAGGATGAACATCGCCGATACCGCCAGACCGACCGCCGGCAGAGAAAAGATCGCCGCGCCCAGGCCGGCCAGGAAGGCGACCAGAATGCCGACGAAAAGAAAGCCGCCAAGGAAGCTGAAGTCCTTGCGGGTGGTGAGCGCATAGGCGGAAAGCCCGAGGAAGATCACGCCGGTGCCGCCGAGCGCCGTCATCACCAGTTGGCCGCCGTTGGGCAGCGCCAGATAGTGGTTCAGGATCGGTCCCAGGGTCAGACCCATGAACCCGGTAAGGGCGAACACGGAGGCCAAACCCCAGGCGCTGTTGCGCAGGCGGTAAGTCAGGAACAGCAGGCCGAAATAGCCCAGCAAGGTGAACAGCAGCCCGGGGTGGGGCAGCTTGTACGCCATCGATACGCCGGCAGTGACGGCGCTGAAGAGCAGGGTCATCGCCAACAGCGTGTACGTGTTGCGAATCAGCCTGTTTTCGCTCAGCACCGTAGGGCGTGCACGTGCGATGGTGTTCTGCATGGACTTCAACCTCCTCGGAAATAAATGGTCTTTTGCGAATATATAGGCTGCGGCGGGTGCTTACAAGGGCGCGGGGTTCCGGAGGGCCCCGGATGAGTCTGGTAGGCGGGCCTGGGGAGGGCGCTGTCGCCGAGGGGCGTTTATTGTAGAATGGCCGGCCCGGCGCCGCGCGCCGGGTGTGCGGAGAGGTGGCTGAGCGGTCGAAAGCGGCGGTCTTGAAAACCGTTGACTCGCAAGGGTCCGGGGGTTCGAATCCCTCCCTCTCCGCCATTTCTCTCCCTTGAGCGGGCACGGTATGCGCTATTCCTCACCGCCGGCGTTTGGAGCGGCGGGAGGAACTTCGACCTCATGATCCGAAGCGCTGATTCAATCCGGCAGGCATCACGGTTCATGATCACGATGCTGATCGGTTGGTCGATTCCCGGCGGGCTGCAAGGTGGTCGAGTTGATCATGACGGTGATCATACTGACGAGCGACACGCATCTGAGCGGGTCGGTTTCGGGCATCAGTCATCGTTTCTGATTGGCAAACGAAAGTGCCGAGGACGTCTGTCAATCGGCGCCCGAAACGGGCCCGCTCCATGGTGGAGAGATCGAAAGGGCTATGGCGCAGACTATCGTTTTCATTTTCGCCGTTTTCTGTCCATTACTCCTACAATATTCCCGACTATCCCGCTGTCGTCAGGCCGCCAGGAAGACTCCCATCGCCAGCCAGCCGGTGAACAGTGCTATGAGTCCGAATACCACAAAATACAGAGGGTTGTATCGCATATGACCTCCTTGTCGCCAAGGCGGCGACGCTGCTGCGTATCCCTCCCTCGTCCCATCGATATGGGGGCGGTTTCGCCGTCTTCAAAGCGCCATAAAGCGCCATCGGATCGGCGCGTGTGCCGTGTCGGAGTGCTGGCGTGCGCGTGATTTTTCTCACCGGTCCGACGGCGAGCGGCAAGACCGATCTGGCGCTGGCGATCGCGCGCCGTTTCCCCTGCGAACTCATCAGCGTCGATTCCGCCATGGTTTATCGCGGCATGGATATCGGTACCGCCAAGCCGGATGCCGATACGCTGCGCCAAGTGCCGCACCGGCTCATCGATATATGCGATCCTGCCGAGGCCTATTCGGCGGCGCGCTTCCGCACCGACGCCCTGCGTGAAATCGAGGCGGTGCAGCGCAGCGGACGGCTGCCTCTGCTGGTCGGCGGCACCATGCTGTATTTTCGGGCGCTGCAGCAGGGGCTGTCGGATCTGCCGGCTGCCGACGCCGCGCTGCGCGCGCGGCTGGAGCGTGAAGCCGAGGAACTGGGGTGGGCGGCACTGCATGCGCGTCTGGCGCGCCTCGATCCGGCTGCCGCAGCGCGTATCCATCCCAACGATCCGCAGCGCATTCAGCGTGCGCTGGAAGTGTGCGAGCTCACCGGACGTCCGCTGAGTGAGCTGCAGCGTGCGGACGAAACTGAACCCATGCCCTTCGACGCGGTCAAATTGCACATCCTGCCCACCGATCGCGCCGATCTGCACGACCGTATCGAGGTGCGTTTTCACCGCATGATCGATGAGGGTCTGCTGGCCGAAGTCGAGGCCTTGCACGCGCGGGGAGATCTGGATCCGGCGTTGCCGGCGCTGCGCGCTGTCGGTTACCGCCAGCTTTGGCAGTATCTCGACGGCGCACTGGATTATCGGCAGGCGGTGCAGGCCGCGATCACCGCGACCCGCCAGCTGGCCAAGCGCCAGATGACGTGGATGCGGGCGGAGCGGGACGCGGTCGTTTTTCCCGCCGACGGCGCCCGATCGGAGGACAAGGTATTGAAATATGTACAGGCGGTCACTCATTATCAGGCGTAATGGTTAAATGCTAGAATGCTGCGACAGAGTGTCGAGAAAAGCCGGGATAGGCCGTCATCGACTCTGGAGTATCCATTCGGATCAAGCGGGTTCGAATCAGGCGGGCAAGAATAAGGAGAAATCAAGAATGGCCAAGGGGCAGAGTTTACAGGACCCTTTTTTGAATGCACTGCGCAAGGAACATGTGCCAGTGTCTATTTACCTGGTCAACGGCATCAAGCTGCAGGGGCAGGTCGAGTCCTTCGACCAGTTCGTCGTGCTGCTGAAGAATTCCGTCAGCCAGATGGTGTACAAACACGCGATTTCCACCATCGTGCCCGCGCGCAACATCAAGGCTTTGCTATCTGATGATGCCAATGGCGGCAGCTGAAGGCATCCGCACAGGAGGATACCGTCCTTTTGTTTGAGCGACCTCAGGCGGGTACGCGAGCGATACTCGTTCAGCTCGATCTGCGTTCCGACAGGAAGCGGGAGAGCCGGGAAGAGTTCCACCAGCTTGCGGTGTCCGCTGGCGTCATGCCGGTCGCCGCGCTCGGCGGCACGCGCGACCGGCCCGACCCACGGCTCTTCGTCGGCGCGGGCAAGGCCGAGGAGATCCTGCAGCGGGTGCAGGAGACGGAGGCCGAACTGGTCCTGTTCAATCATGCGCTCACGCCGGTGCAGGAACGCAATCTCGAGCGCGAACTGAAGTGCCGCGTGCTCGACCGCACCGGCCTCATCCTCGACATCTTCGCCCAGCGTGCGCGGACCTTCGAAGGCAAGCTGCAGGTCGAACTGGCGCAGCTCAAGCATCTGGCCACGCGCCTGGTGCGTGGCTGGTCGCATCTGGAACGGCAGAAGGGCGGTATCGGTCTGCGGGGTCCGGGTGAAACCCAGCTCGAAACCGACCGCCGCCTGATCGGCAAGCGCATACGCCAGCTCAACAAGCGCATCGAAGGTGTGCGACGTCACCGTGAACTGAGCCGGCGTTCCCGCCGCAAGGCGACGGTGTACGGTGTTTCTCTGGTCGGATACACCAACGCGGGCAAGTCGACCCTGTTCAACCGCCTCACCGGCGCCGGGGTCTACCAGGCCGATCAGCTGTTCGCAACGCTCGATCCGACGCTGCGCCGCCTGGAACTGCCGGGCATGGCGGACGTGGTGCTTGCCGACACGGTGGGTTTCATCAGCGATCTGCCGCCCGATCTGGTCGCCGCTTTCCATGCCACCCTGGAAGAAACCCTGGAAGCGGATGTGCTGCTGCACGTCATTGACGCGCACGACGAGGAGCATGCCGCCCAGATCGAGGAAGTGAACAGCATACTGGTCGATATCGGCGCGCAGCAGATTCCGCAGATCGAGGTGTACAACAAGATCGATCTGCGCGAGGATGATCATCCTCGCGTCGATTACGATGCGGCGGGGCGGCCGAAACGGGTGTGGCTGTCGGCGCGCGACGGTCGCGGCGTCGATCTGCTGCGCACCGCGGTCGCACAGTTGCTGCAGTCCCTGCATAATGACGGCGCCGGCAATGGCGCCATGAGTGGGGCAGCAAAGCCGTTCCAGGTCCGCCTGCAGCCTGGCGCCGGGCGTATCCATGCGCGTCTGCATGCCTGGAAGGCGGTGCAGCATGAACAGACCAACGAACAGGGGGAATGGCTCGTCGATGCGCTGCTGACACCCGCCATGCGTGACTATCTGTGCGCTCAGGAGGGTTGTGAGATCGGTGTCAAAGACGACGCCGGCGAGCTTGTCGCTTGCGGCGAAACCGCCAGCACCCTAAAATCTGCGACCGGATGAATCAATAATTTCAAAAATATGAAACCGTTGGAAGAATCGAAAGCACAGGGGCAGGAAATGGCATGGAACGAGCCTGGCGGCCCCAGGGGCGGCAAGGATCCTTGGAGTGGCCGCGGTGGTGGTGATGGCCAGCAGCAGGGACCGCCGGATCTCGACGAGGTCGTGCGCAAACTGCAGGAGAAGTTCAGCGGCCTGTTCGGTGGCGGTCGGCGTGGCGGTAGCGGCGGCGGCAAGGGCAGCGGCCGGGCGGCATCGTTCAGCATAGGCACCATCATCCTCGTGCTGCTTGGCCTGTGGGGATTGTCCGGCTTCTATATCGTCACCGAAGGCAGCCAGGGCGTGGTGCTCCGCTTCGGCCAGTACCAGCAATCGGTCGGTTCCGGCCTGCACTGGCATATCCCTTATCCCGTCGAGTCGGTGGATCTCGTCGACGTTGACGACTTCGACCGACTCGACGAGATCCGCACCGCCGAGATCGGCTATCGTTCCGGCGCCGGCCCCCAGGGCGCACGCGCACTGGCGCGCGAGGCACTGATGCTGACCCAGGACGAGAACATCGTCGACATCAAGCTGGCGATCCAGTACCGGGTCAAGGACGCGCGGGATTATCTCTTCAACGTCGCCGATCCCGATCTCACTCTGGCGCAGGCGGCGGAAAGCTCGCTGCGCGAGATCATCGGCAAGAGCACCATGGATTTCGTGCTCACCGAAGGCCGCGCGGAAGTGGTGGCGCGGGTCAATACGCTGATCCAGGCGATCCTCGACAACTATCAGGCCGGCCTGCATCTGACCAGTGTGAACATGCAGGACGCCCAGCCGCCGGAAGAAGTGCAGCATGCCTTCGATGATGCGGTGAAGGCGCGCGAGGATGAGGAGCGCCTGCGCAACGAAGCCGAAACCTATTCCAACGATATCCTGCCGCGCGCACGCGGTCAGGCCGCCCGCGTCATCGAGGAGGCGAACGCCTACCAGGCGCAGATGATCGCGCAGTCCGAAGGTGACGCGAGTCGTTTCACCCAGGTGCTGGCGGAGTACCGCCGTTCGCCCAGCATCATGCGCGAGCGCATGTATCTCGATACCATTGAATCGATCATGAAGAATGTGAGCAAGGTGATAGTGGACGTGGAGGGTGGCAACAACATGCTGTTCCTGCCCATCGACCGTCTGATGAGCGGCGAGCTCGGTGCGCGCACCGACGGCGGCGCCGCAAGAAGCGGCACCGGCACCGGTGCGGCTGCGACGCCTCTGTTGAGGGACGATGCCGCGGAACGCGCGCGCGCCGCCTTGCGTGACCGGGGGGTACGCTGATGGGACGCATCAACTCGATAGTCATCATCGTCGTCGCGGCGCTTCTGCTGCTGGCCTCGTTCTCCCTGTTCACCGTGAAGGAATGGGAACGCGCCATTCTGTTCCAGTTTGGCGAGATCGTGCGTTCCGACTATGAACCGGGTCTGCACTTCAAGATTCCGGTGATCCAGAACGTGCGCAAGTACAACGGCCGCATCATGACCATGGATGCCGCCGCCGAGCGCTATCTGACCGCGGAGAAGAAAAACCTCATCGTCGACGCCTTCGTCAAGTGGCGTATTCAGGACGTGCGGCGCTACTATACCGCGATGGGCGGCGACGAGACGCGCGCGCGCGATCGTCTGTCCCAGATCATCAAGGACGGGCTGCGTGCCGAATTCGGCAAGCGCACCGTGCAGGAAGTGGTGTCCGGCGAGCGGTCGGCGGTGATGGCCGTGCTGCAGGTCAATGCCGATGCCCAGGCCGCCCAGTTCGGCATCTCCATCATCGACGTGCGTCTGAAGCGCGTCGATCTGCCGGAAGACGTCAGCGCGTCGGTGTATCGCCGCATGGAAGCCGAGCGTGTACGTGTCGCCACCGATCTGCGTTCGCGCGGTGCGGAAGCGGCCGAACGCATCCGCGCCGATGCCGACCGCCAGCGCACCATCATCCTGGCGGAAGCGTATCGCGAAGCCGAGGAACTGCGCGGTACCGGCGACGCCCGCGCCGCCGAGATCTACAGCACCGCGTTCTCGGGAGATCCGGAGTTCTTCTCGTTCTATCGCAGCATCAATGCCTATCGTTCCTCGTTCAGCGAGAAGAGCGATGTTTTGCTGCTCGATCCGGACAGCAGCTTCTTCAAGTATTTCCGCGACCCGGGCAAGAGCTCGGGTCGATGATCGCCTCGCTGCGCGTCTGATCGGCGCCGGACCATGAAAGGCGCCCGACTGGACGGAATGAGCAACCGCTGGCTGTTGCCGGACGCGGTCGATGAATTTCTGCCGCCGCAGGCAGAAGCGCTCGAACGGCTGCGCCGCGAGCTGCTCGATATGTTTTTCAGCTGGGGGTATGAGCTCGTCATGCCCCCGCTGATCGAGTATATCGAGTCGCTGCTGGTCGGCACCGGCAACGATCTCGACCTCGAAACCTTCAAGCTGATCGATCAGTCCACCGGGCGTCTGCTCGGCCTGCGTGCCGACATCACGCCCCAGGTCGCGCGCATCGATGCGCATCGCCTGCAGCGTCAGGGGCCGCAGCGGCTGTGCTATCTCGATCCCGTCGTGCGCACGCGGCGCAACGGTTTCGCCAGTTCGCGCAATCCGCTGCAGCTGGGCGCCGAACTCTACGGTCATGCCGGCATCGAAAGCGACATCGAAGTGCTGCGCCTGATGGTGCGTACGCTGCGGGTAGCCGGGCTGTCGCATTTCCACATCGATCTGGGGCACGTCGGTATCGTGCGTGCGCTGGCCCGCGAGGCTGGTCTCGATCAGACCCAGGAGTCATTCCTCTTCCACGCGCTGCAGCGCAAGGCGCGGCCGGAGATCGAATCCTATCTTGCCGGCCTCTCCATCGATACCGCCTGCCGGCGCCGCCTCATCGCCCTGGTCGATCTCAATGGCGGCGAGGGCGTGTTCGACGAGGCCCGCAGCCAATTGCGCGGTGCCGGACGCGAGGTCATGCAGGCGCTGGAATCACTGCAGCAGATGGCCGAGGCGGCGCAATGCCAGTTTGCCACCATCGAGCTGCATTACGATCTCGCCGAACTGCGGGGCTACCGTTACCAGTCCGGTGTGGTGTTCGCCGCTTTCGTGCCGGGACACGGACGGGAAGTCGCTCGCGGCGGGCGCTATGACGATATCGGTCGCCTGTTTGGCCGCGCTCGTCCGGCGACCGGCTTCAGTACCGATCTCAAATCACTGCTGGCCTTGGGTTCAGCGCCCTCCGTGCGCCGCCGGGCGATCCTGGCGCCGCCATGGCGCGAGGACGACGCACTGCGGCGCCTGATCCGCACCCTGCGCGCGGATGGCGAGCGCGTCATCTATACGCTGCCAGGCCAGCAGATCGATCTCGCCGAGCTCGGTTGCGATCGCGTGATCGAGCACCGCGACGGCAAATGGGTAGTGCTTCCCGCAGCGGACGCCCGCCAGTAGTTCCAAACCGTGAATGCCCGTCGCCGGGGGCGGTCGCCGACTGCCCCCGGCGACGCGCGCGCGGGCGGGGGAGGGAGTGCGCGTCCAGCGGGAGATTTTACCGCTTTGGCGGTGCATAATACGCGGCAGAGAGAATCGCGCCGATCCGTTTTTTGGGGGAGAGATGGGTAAAAAAGTCATCATCATCGGTACGCAATGGGGCGATGAGGGCAAGGGGAAGATTGTCGATCTTCTCACCGAGCGCACCGATGCCGTAGTGCGTTTTCAGGGCGGGCACAACGCCGGCCATACGCTGGTCATCAACGGTCGCAAGACCGTGCTGCATCTGATTCCTTCGGGCATTCTGCGCGCCGACGTGCAATGCATCATCGGCAACGGTGTCGTGCTGTCGCCCACGGCGCTGATCGAAGAGCTCGACATGCTCGATGCGCAGGGCGTTTCCATCCACGGCCGTCTCAAGATCAGCGGCGCCTGTCCGCTGATCCTGCCTTGCCACGTGGCGCTCGACCGCGCGCGCGAGCAGGCACGCGGCGCTTCCGCCATCGGCACCACGGGCCGCGGCATCGGGCCCGCCTACGAGGACAAGGTCGCGCGCCGCAGTCTGCGTCTCGGCGACCTGTTCCATCGCGAACTGTTCGCCGCCAAGCTGGGCGAGATGCTCGACTATCACAATTTCATCCTGCAGAACTACTACAAGGCCGAGCCGGTCGATTTCCAGAAGGTGCTGGATGAAACGCTGGCGCTGCAGGGCCGCCTCGAGCCGCTGGTCGCCGACGTCGCCGGCCTGATGCAGCAGTATCATCAGCGCGACGCCAGCATCCTGTTCGAAGGCGCGCAGGGAACGCTGCTCGACATCGATCACGGCACTTATCCCTATGTGACTTCGTCCAACACCGTCGCCGGCGGCGCCGCCACCGGCAGCGGTATCGGACCGCTGGCGTTCGACAGCGTGCTCGGCATTACCAAGGCCTACACCACCCGCGTCGGCTCCGGACCGTTCCCCACCGAACTCGACGACGCCGTCGGCATGCATCTCGCCAGCCGCGGCCATGAGTTCGGTTCGACCACCGGCAGGCCGCGGCGCTGCGGTTGGTTCGATGCCGTGGCGCTGCGCCGTGCCGTGCATCTGAACAGCATCGACAGCCTGTGCATCACCAAGCTCGACGTGCTCGACGGGCTCGACACCATCCGCATCTGCACCGACTATCGCCTCAAGGACGAAGGCTCCCGCTCCATCGCCGGCATGGACCCGTGCAGCGCGTCGGCGCTCGACGCCTACGAACCGGTCTATATGGAAATGCCGGGCTGGAAAGAGCCGACCACCGGTGTGCAGCGGCTGGAGGATCTGCCGCGCGCGGCGCGCGACTATCTCGATTGCATCGCCGAATTCGCCGCCACGCCGATCGACATCATTTCCACCGGTCCCGACCGGGTGGAAACCATCGTGCTCAAGCATCCTTTTGCCTGAGGCCGGCGTGCGATGATGCGGGCGGAGAGCAGGGTGGTGACAACTGCGCCGCCAGCGCCGCGCCGCCTCGGCCGCACCGGCTAAGGAGAGTGAATCATGGATGATTCCACTTTTTTCGATCGCCTGCTCGACCGTCTGGAGCGCATGGGCAATGCGCTCCCGCATCCGGTCACGCTGTTCGTTTGCGCGCTGCTGCTGGTGATGGTCGCATCGCAGCTCGCCGCCTGGGCGGGCTGGTCGGCGCAGCGTCCGCTGCCGGCGGCGGACGGCAGCCTGATGGTCACCGCCAGAGGCCTGTTCGAAAGCGAAGGGCTGTGGTGGCTGTTTTCCTCCCTGGTCGGCAATTTCACCGCTTTCCCGCCGCTCGGCATCGTGCTGGTGGCGATGTTCGGCATTGGCCTGGCCGAGCGCAGCGGACTGCTGGCGGCGCTGCTCGAGCGTGCGCTGCATGTGACGCCCGCGCATCTGCTGACGCCGATGATCATTCTGCTCGGCATCCTGTCTTCGCTGGCGATGGATGCGGGCTATGTCGTGCTGCCGCCGCTGGCGGCGATTCTGTTTCACGCCGCCGGACGTCCACCGCTGGCCGGGTTGGCGGCGGCGTTCGCCGGCGTCGCCGCCGGTTTCAGCGCGAATTTCTTCATCACCGGACTCGATCCCCTGCTGGCCGGTTTCACCCAGGCCGGTGCGCAGATCGTGGTGCCGGATTACCAGGTGGCGGTGACGGCCAACTGGTGGCTGATGATCGTTTCCACGGTCGTGCTCACGCTTGCCGGATGGTGGGCCAGCGTCCGTTTCGTCGAACCGCGTCAGCAGGTGATGGCGTCCACGGCAGTGCCCGCGGCCACCGTCAGCGGCCGCGGCCTGCGCTCGGCCGCGCTGGCATTGCTGCTGACGCTGCTGTTCCTGCTCGCGCTGGTGCTGATACCCGGCGCGCCGCTGCACGGTGACGGCGCGCACTTCGCGCGCTGGGTGGAAGCGATGGTGCCGATGCTGCTGCTGTGCTTTCTCGTGCCGGGCCTGGCTTACGGCGTCGCCGCCGGCACCATCCGCAGCGACCGCGACGCGGTGCGCATGCTGGGCGATACCATCGCTGCGCTTGCTCCCTATATCGTGCTCGCCTTCGTCGCCGCCCAGTTCATCGCCGCTTTCAACTACAGTCAGCTCGGCCTGCTGCTGGCGATCACCGGCGGTGCCTGGCTGGCTTCGCTGCAACTGCCGGCGCCGGTACTGATCCTGCTTTTCATCGCCCTGGTGATGTTCGCCGATCTGTTCATGGCCTCGGCATCGGCGAAATATGCTTTTTTCGCGCCGGTTTTCGTGCCCATGCTGATGATGGCGGGTATCAGTCCCGAGCTGACGCAGGCCGCCTACCGCATCGGCGATTCGATCACCAACATCGTCACGCCGCTCAATCCCTATTGGGTGATCATACTGGCATTCATGCAACGCTGGCGTGCCGATGCCGGCATGGGCACGCTGATAGCGCTGATGGCGCCCTATGCGCTGGTGTTCGCCCTGGTGTGGCCCGTACTGCTGCTGTCGTGGATATGGATGGGCATTCCGCTCGGTCCCGGCGGCAGTCTGTACTGGCCCTGATCCGCATTTCCCCGCCGTCGCCGTTGCTGTTGCATGGATGCAACGCCGCGTGCATTTAACCAAACTGCAACATTAGATTCATCCAAGCGTCATCTGTCCTTCCTACACTCCCTGCTGCACGACAGATCCTCATACGAGGATCGTTATCGAAAAATATCAGCAACTGTGGAGAGATTGATGAACAGCAAATCGCTTTCGGGAAAAACCCTGCTCGCTACCGCCGTCGTCGCGGTGCTGGCCGCACCCGCGGCATTCGCCGCCAGCGATGTGGATGTGGAAATCTATGGTCGTGCGCATGTCTCGGTAGATATGCTGGATGACGGTGAAGACAGCGGCGCCAACGTGTCCAGCAACTCCAGCCGCATCGGTTTTCGCGCCAGCACGGAAGTCGCGCCGGGCTTGAAGGGTATGGTGCAGCTGGAACAGGAAGTCCGCTTCGATCACGGTGGCGGCAACTTCGCCACACGCGACAGCTTCGTCGGCCTGGAAGGCAGCTTCGGTGGTGTCCGCCTCGGCCAGTTCGACACCCCGCTGAAGAAGGTGCGTGGCGAGGTCGATCTGTTCGGCGATCAGATCGGTGACATGCGCAACCTGACCCGTCTCAATCGGGTCGGTGGTCCTTACAGCGCCGATTTCGATACCCGTTTCCAGAACGGTATCCACTACTACACACCGTCGTTCAACGGTTTCGGCGCGGACCTGCACTACAGCACCAACACGGACACCGGCACCAATCCGACTTCGGATGACGCTACCGCCTACAGCCTGGGGCTGAACTACAAGACCAAGGTTCTGTATCTGGGTGCTTCTTACGAGCAGCAGGAAGCTCGTGACGACAGCAGCGCGCTGCGTCTCGCCGCCAGCTACAAGATCGATGATCTGCGCCTGATCGCGCTGTACCAGCTGGCCACGCTGAAGGCCGAAGGCATTGATGATATCGATGTCGATATCTACGGCGTCGGTGCGAGCTACAAGGTCGGTGACAAGACCACGATCAAGGGCCAGTACCTCGCGCTGAGCGAGGATCGCAATGACCGCGATGCCAGCCTGCTCGCCCTCGGCGTCGATTATCAGCTGAGCAAGGCGTTCCGCCTGCTGTTCGCCTATGCCATGACCGACAACGACGATGCGGCGGCCTATCGCATGTCGGACAGCGGTCACGGTGACGCCGTTGCCACCATCCCCGGTGAAACGGCGAGCGGCTTCTCGGCGGGTTTCCGTTACGACTTCTGATTCCGCAGTACCTTTCCTCCCTCCCTTGCAGGGGCCGGCCATCCGGCCCCATTTTTTTTCGTGGCTTGGCATCGACCTGCCGGGATGCGTCGGCTCGAGGCGACAGGGCGGCTGGCAAACATCTGCCCATGGCAGTCAGCGCCTGCTAGGCGTCCGGATACGCTGGAGTTCCCTTGTGAAGGAACGGTATACTTCGTGCAAATAATAGTGCGTCTCATTTTTGATTGATGCCCGTTTGATTGATGTTCAGCGCGACCGGATCCGTTTCGATGCCGAATACCTTGATTGCCAGCGAATCCGGCTGCTTCTCACCGCAGAATGGCTTGGCTTTACCGCCTGCCCGGGTCCTGGTGGTGGATGATCATGAAGACATTCGCGAGCCGGTGACGATCTACCTGGGACGACAGGGTTTCGAAGCTGTACCGGCAGCCGGCGCCATGGAAATGCGGGCGGTGCTGCGCCAGCGGCCGGTCGACGTGATCGTGCTCGATATCATGCTGACTGACGGCGATGGCCTCGAACTGTGCCGCGAGCTGACTGGTACCAGTGCGATGCCGGTCATCCTGCTGACCGCGATGGCAGGCTACCAGGACCGCGTGATTGGTTTGGACGCCGGTGCC
Organism: uncultured Chromatiales bacterium; assembly: GCA_964388175.1. GTDB lineage: Bacteria > Pseudomonadota > Gammaproteobacteria > SZUA-140 > SZUA-140 > JAITWN01. The sequence goes on from CAYLYS010000003.1 coordinate 42,998, forward strand.
GACGACTACGTCGTCAAGCCCTTCGATCCGGCCGAACTGGCGGCGCGCATCCGCAGCGTACTTCGCCGTCTGGCGCGCGGCAGTGCGCTGCCGGTGCCCGCAGTGGTGCAGCGTTTTGAGTTCGAAGGCTGGGTGTTCGATGTGGCGGCGCGCGAGCTGACCGATCCGCACGGCCGGCGAGTAATCCTGAGCGAGACCGAATACCGTTTGCTGACAGTGTTCGCCGAATACCACGGTGAGGTGCTCAGCCGTGACCACCTGCTCGATCTGACGCAGCCCAACGACCTGTCGGTGTTCGACCGCAGCATCGATACCCAGGTCTGCCGCCTGCGCAAGAAGCTCGAGCCGGAACCACAGATGCCTCGACTGATAAAGACGGTGCGCGGCGGCGGCTACCTGTTTGCCGCGAACGTGCAGCCCTGGCCACCATGAGGTTCTGGCCGCGCAGCATGGCGGGCCAGCTTGCCATGCTGCTGTCGGCCGGTTTGCTGGCAAGCCACTTGGTCACCGTGCTCGTGCTGCGCGGTTACAGCGATGCGCTGAACCCGGTTTCGCGGGACCATGTCCTCGAGCACATGGCGAGCGCCTACCACATCGCGCAGACAGCGTCCGAAGCTGAGCTGGCGCAGTTGCTGCAGGCGATGAGCTCACGGGAAACGCAGTTCCGCATCACCTCGGAGCCGTCGCCGCCGACCCTCGAGTCCGAAAGATTGCCGCTCCTGTATAACCGGCTTGCAGCCAAATTGCCCGAGGCCCCGCAACTGCGCGTGCGGGTGGCGCGGCCTGCTGTGGCGGAGAGCACCGGCAGTGTGCTGGATCTGCCGGTCGTGTGGGTGCATATGGCGGCGCGTCTCCCCGACGGCCGCTGGCTGCACAGCGTGCAGCAGTCGCGGGCCAATCAGCACTGGTGGTGGTGGCTGGGCCTGTGGCTGCCGGTGAGCGCATTGCCGGTGCTGGTACTGGTGATTGCGTTTCTCTACCGCACGCTGCGTCCGATCAAGGCACTCGCGCGTGCGGCCGAGCGCGTCAGTCGCGGCGAACGGGTCGCGCCGCTGCCGGTCGTCGGTCCGGGCGAGGTGCGTGAAGTCTCGGCCGCGTTCAACACGATGCAGGACAAGCTTACCCGCTTCATCGATGATCGCACGCAGTTGCTCGCCGCGGTGAGCCACGACGTGCGTACGCCGATCGCTTCGCTGCGCGTGCGCGCCGAACTGGTGGACGATCCAGCGCTGCGCGCCGCGATGACGCGCACGCTCGACGACATGAGCGCGATGGCCGAGCAGACGCTGCACTTCGCTCGCGACGATGCCGCCGGCGAACCGATGCATGAGATCGATCTGCGGACGCTGCTCGACGACGTGGTGCACGATGCGCGCGCCGTGGACCATGAGGTCGAGATCGAAGTCGAGTCCGGACCGCCGCAACCATACCGTGCGCGGCCCAGCAGTCTGCGGCGCGCGCTCGCCAATCTGGTCGACAATGCGATGCGTCACGGCGGTGGACGAGTGTGGGTGCGCTTGACCGAGGCGCCGCTGCGCATCGAGGTCGATGATGCCGGACCCGGACTGACGCCGGATCTGCTCGAACGCGTGTTCGAGCCTTTCTTCCAGGTGGATCCGGCGCGCAACCACAATCGGAAGGGCGTCGGCGTCGGACTGGGGCTGGCGATCGCGCGTTCCTGCGCCCGCGCGCACGGCGGTGACGTGACGCTGGCCAATCGACCCGAAGGCGGCTTACGCGCGACGCTCTTTCTGCCGTGAGCCGCCACGCGGCCGTCGCCGTGTCGGCCTCTGCCGACGGGCAATCGGCGTTTGCGCGAGCGCGAGTATCACTTCAGCGCGGTGTGCGGACTGACGCGCGATGGCCGTTGACGCCTGGCTTTGACAGGGCCGGCGCCTCGGCTTCCTGTGCGTCGGGCGTCCGGCGACTTTTCTGCCGGCACTTGTGGCAATCGTCCGTTTCGATGGTCAGACAGCGCTGCGGCTCGTCCGGATGGGCGCAGCCGGTGAACCGGCGTATTTGTTCCAACAGTGCTGCATCCTGAAAGGCGGTGCCGTGTCCGCAGCGACGGCAGAGCAGGCGGTGTGCGGGCGTGCTCTGCTGGCCCGAGCGCGCGTAGAGAATCGAGTACACGGTCTTGACGCCGGTAAGGCCGGGTATCCATTCGCGCACGAGCAGGCCTGCCGATTCGAAATCACCCAGCACACGGTAGATGGTCGCTATGCTGAGGCTCGTGCCACCGGCAAGCAGATTCATGAACACATCACTGGCCGAGACGGGGCCGGACATGGCTTCGACTGTCCGCAGAATGCTGACCCGCGTTGCCGTCGGGCGCAGCCGGACGTCGCGCAGCCGTTCGGCCGGGTTGAGAAGCGCTTCGCGAGGGCGCAGTGACAACGCGGCGTGAGGTGACTTCATGTCGGATTCTCCTTGCGTTTTACTGCGGTGCCCGTATCGAAGCCCGGTGCTGTCGGGTGAGGAGAGTCTGCGCCGGTCAGGCAGTGAGGTACACGGAGCATAGCAGTGATAAGACGAAGCTGACCGCCGCCACGGTGAGCGCAATCCGCTCCTGATAGGAAATCAGCAGGATCCACAGGCCGGTGACCGCCGTCAGCACGCCGAACCAGGCGACGGGTCCGAGCGCCGCTCCCCAGGCCATGATGCTGTATACGAGCGCCAGCGCCAGCAGCAGCCATCCCGAGCCGCGCAGCAGCCACTGCGGCAGGACGCCCGGCGCGCGCTGCAACAGTTGCCGGTAGTGGCGTTCCATGGACAGACACAGTGCCGCCATGCCGGCATGGAGCGCGCTGATGATTGCGACGACCAGCACCAGTTTGCTCATGCATGCCCCTTCGCGAGATCATCGGCTCCGATCCGCGCACCGATGGAGATCTCAGCGATCTCGGCGGTATTGCCGGTGTCGGCGCCCGGGGATTGCGCCGGTTTGCGCTGTGCCGCAACCATTCTGATGTGGACCTTCCATGCTGCCCAGGCGAACATCAGTCCCAGGGCGATGAAGACCGCCTCGATGCTGACCAGGATCCAGTCGCCGCTGGACAGGGTGGTCAGAAGATGACGGTCGGTGGTGATGAAGTTCAATACCGGCAGCAGCAGATAGGCGGCCGCGGCGAGGAACAGCACTTCGCGCCATGTCTGCATGACCGGTCTGAACAGGGCATAGATGAGCATCAGCAGCCAGGCAATGAACAGGCTGTTTATTTCCCAGGCTGCGCGGTCTTCCAGATCCACCGGCAGCAAACGGTTCGACCAGAAATAGACGGCAAGGGCAAAAGGGAGGCCCGCCACGGCGACCACGTTGAGTCTTTCGACCAGCATGTGCCCGAAGTGCCACGTCCCCCTGGCGTGCTTGGGGCGGCGCTTCACCGTCCACAGGACGAGACCGGTGGCGATCATCGCCGATCCCAGGATGCCGGACACGAAGTACAGCCAGCGGGTGAGGGGCCTGGCGAACTGTCCTTCGTGCAGCCCGAGCATGGAGCGGCCGAATACGTCGGTCGCCGGCGTGTCCTGATTCGAAGAGATCATGCGTTCGCCGGTAACGGCATTGTATTGAGCGTTGGTTCCGCGTCCGCGGATCGTATCGATATTCGCACGCGCCAGTTGCAGCCTGGCCGGGGCCGAATCGCTCGCGGCCGTGATCGTGACGGCGCGGATTTCCTGATGGCCCCATTCGCTCTCCACCTGACGCACGATGGAGGAGAGATCGGCGAACGAGGCGGCCTGCCGATGCACCGGGTTTATTGCCGCGGGCTCCTGATTTCCCGCCTGGCCTCTTCCCTGATTTGCGCCGCCCGCGTTATTGCCGCGGCCGGCTCTTTCAGCAGGCTGATCTGCCGAACGCTCGCCGCCGGCGCTGCGCTCATTGCGGCCGGTCTGATTCCGTTCGCCCGCGCCGGATCTTTCCATGCCCATTCCTTCACGACCCGCGCCTTCACGGCCAGTTCCTTCTCGACCCATTCCTCCGCGTGCCGGCGGATCGGCGACACTTTCATCGCCGGTTGCATCTGCATTCGCAGACGCGTTGTTCCCGCCGCGCCCACCACCGCCGCCACCACCGACGGTACGGCCGACGAGCCGGGTGCTGCCGATCTGGGAACTCAATTCCGCGTAGTATGTCCGCTGGTCTTCGGCATCGAATCCGTAGGTCAGCGGCACGCCGAGCGGCATATAGGCGTACATGAAGAACAGCAGACCGCTGTAAGTGATCATCAGATAGAAGGGTAGTGCGAGCACGCCGAGCACGTTGTGCGCATCGAGCCAGGAGCGCCGTCCTTTCGCCGCCCTGAAGGTGAAAAAATCCTTGAAGATCTTCTTGTGCGTGATGACGCCGGTGACGATGGCGATCAGCATGAGCATGGTGCAAATGCCGACGATGCGAATTGCCCAGTCGAAGGGAATGTAGTGGAGGGCATAGTGCATCCGTACCAGGGCACGGCCGCCGGCCGTCGCGCGCGGCTCTGCGCCCGGTTCCACCACCTCGCCCGTGGCGGTATCCAGAATGACGCCTTCCGTTCTGCCGCGATTCTGGCCCGGTTCAGGCGCCAGACTCCAATTGGCCGTCAATTGATTGCCGCTGCGGCCGGTGTTGATGAGGTTGACGGTCCAGCTCGATGACTGCTGGCTTGCCGGATTGGCGAGCAGATGCCGGTACGCGATGTCGAACTGATCGGCGTTGCTCATCGCATTGCTGGCGCGCATCGGCTGCTCCGGCTGCATCCAGCGCGTGATCTCGCGATTGGCGTAGCTGGCCGTCCCGGTCACGAAGACGAACAGCAGTATCCAGCCGACGACCAGTCCGGTCCAGGTATGCAGCCACGCCATGCACTGGCGGAAACCTTCCTTCATGACGACCTCTATGGTTTGAGCAACAGCGCCAGCAGTGCCAGCGCGATGACGGTTGCAGCGGTTCCGACCCAGGCGCGGGTAGCGCTCGCCGCGGTGAATACCCACAGCACCGCGATCAGCCAGACGGTGAAGCTGAACAGCATGGCGCCGTAGGTGGCCAGTTCATTGGGGCCGGGCAATATGCCGGTGATCACGGGCACGCTCAGGCCGGCGATCAGAAACCCGCCGACCGCGGCAGCCAGGACACGGGAAAAGACCGCCCAGCGATGGCGCGCGCCATCGGACAAAGTGCGGGATCCGGGTATTTTCATCAGCGCCGGCATACCAGGCGCGCCTGCGCGTTTACTGTTCATGCTGATCGAATGCCGCCTGGATCTGCCGGATGCTCTGCTGCAGCAGACCCAGACCGCCGGCCATCAGGTACCAGGGGCCGTTCTGATCCAGATAAATCACTCGTCCTTGCTGCCATGCCTTGCTGTTGGCGATGGCGGGCGTGGCGGCCATCGCTTCCGCCGCCTTGGCATCGCCGAAGGCGGCATTGCGGTCGACCACGAACAGCCAGTCGGGTTCGCGCGCCATCACGTCGGCCAGGTACTTCGCTTCGGCTTGCTGGCGTGCTTTCTGCGCCGCTTCGGCGGCGGCCTTGGCGGCGGGATCGTTCTCGTCCACAGTGACAGCAGCCGGTGGCCGGCCGCTGCTCAGGCCGCCGGCGCCATCGGTCGGCGTCAGAACGGGGCGGATGCCGACCACGTCGTAGATCAGGCCGAAGCGGGCGTCGAATTGCTGGGGCATGACGCGGTTGCCGACGGCGAACAGCACCAGCCCCGTACCCTGTTTGGCGGCGCTCTCGCGCAGTGCGCGCATGCTGGCCAGCAGTTCGTAGGCTTTCTCGCCCGCCTGCTTTTCCTGTCCGAAGGCCGCACCCAAGGTCAGGATGTTCTGCACCACGCTGTCGACGAAGCTGGTGTTGCTGACCGACAGATCGATGGTGGGGGCGACCTCTTTCATGGTCTTGAATGCATTTTGGTCGGTGACGACGACGAGATCGGGCCCGAACGCCTTGATCTGGGCGAGTTGGGAATTGCCTTCACTTTCCTGGGAGGAGCGGCCGCCGCCGCTGATCTTCACGTATTTGTCCTGGGCATATTGCTCGAGCAGATGTGCGGGCCAGCGCGTGGTCGAATCGCCGGCAGGCAGCGCGGGGACGGCCGCCGCTTCGATGCCGAGGGCATCCAGCGTATCCAGGGCGGCCAGGCCGAGGACGGCGACCTTCCTGGGTGTGGCCGGGATTTCGGTGGTGCCCTGGGCATGCGTGACCTGGCGTGCTTCGGCCGCGTGCAGGGAGGGGAAGGCGATGCCGCCCAGCAAGGCGATGCCCGCGGTCAGGGCCGCAGCAAGCGCGGGACGGGATGGAATAATCATGGGAATGCTCCTGGGAGACGAGGTTGGGAATCTGGTGGACACGGGATCAGCGCAGGGCGGCCAGCCACTGCAGGCGGCGGACGTCGCCGGTTTTGCCGCGCGGCGCCGGTATGGCCGAGCCGATGGCGGCCGCGGCCAGAATGGATCCGTTGAAAGGCGGATCCTGGCGGGCCAGCGCCGCATTGAGGCGCTGCGCGATTTCGCGGGTTGCGGCCGCGGCAGCGTCGTCTGGCACGTGATCGGGGCGCAGGAACTGCAGCCATCCTGCCCAGGCCAGCATCTGCAGCGCCTGGCCGACGAATGCCGGCTGCTCCGCGTAAACGGGCAGGGCGGCCAGCTCGGCATGGCTGCGTGGGCCATCCTGCAATGCCGCGAGCAAGGGGGCGACGTCGGCCATCGGCAGCTTCACCGGGCCGATACGCGATTCGAGCGTCAGCGTGCCGCCGGTTGATACGCTGGTCGATACGCTGGTCGATACCGGGGCTGCGGGCGCGGCGGGCAGCAGGCAGACGCGCTGTGCCCGCTGCGCTGCGTGGTGTGCGTCGTCCGGCAGCAGATTGCCGTCGGGATGGCGGCGCTGATAGAGATCGCAGCGCTGGGTCTGGTAGCGCGCGAGATCCTTGAAAGTCTCTACCGCCGCCGCGTCGGCGCCGCCGCGGCGCAGTTCTTCCAGCAGGGCCAGCATGCCCGGAGGCAGTGACGCCGCATCGATATTTTCATGAGGTATGGCGCTGCCGGCGTATTCGCAGTCGGCGTTGGCGAAGTCCGCCATCACGTCGGCGACGTGCAGCACATCCCAGTGTTCGTTGAGGTACTCATGGGCGAGGAAAGCGGCGTTGACCTCGTCCAGGGCGCGATCGTCCTGCAGCGTGCGCGGATGCTCCTGGAAGTAGCCGGCGCCGGCGTCCGCCATGCGCTGCAGCAGGGACAGGCCGGAGCGGACCCTGTCAGTGCTGGACCCCGGCAGGTTTTGCGTGGCCATGCGCATCAGGCTGCGCGCGGCGGCGAACGAGGCCGAGCCGGGATGACTGAGATAGGAAACGTAAAGCACACCGCCGGGTTTGAGCTTGCGCGCGGCAATGCCTTGTATGGCCGCTCTGGCAGCGGTGTCGATCCATGAATAGACGCCGTGCATCACGAGGAAGTCACAGCGGGGAATCCGTTCGTCCGCAGCCGCAATCACCTGGTCGAAGTCCAGGCAGTGGAAGCCGGCATTGCAGATGCCGGTCGATTCGGCCAGCGCATTTGCCTGCTCGATGGCGGCGGCATTGATGTCGATGCCGATGAAGCGGCCGAGCGGATTGGTGGCGGCGGCCACCAGGGTACCCAGACCCGAACCGCATCCCAGCTCAAGCCAGGTATACGGTCGGGTCGGGTCAGGTATGCGACGGCCAAGGGCTGTGAGGACCGACGCCATCCACACCGGCATGGTTTCACGGTGAAAATGCCGGGGATAGGCAACGTCGGTGATATAGCCCTTGTGCATATGCTGCCGTCAGAACGAGGCCGTGTAGGTGACGTAGTAGGCGCGCCCCGGTTCGTTATAGGTCAGCGCGCCGGCGCCCGTGGTGATCACCCGGTCTTCCAGCGGTCCGGCGGCGACGTTTGCCGATGCCAGGCGCGCGGCGCGCTTGATCTCACGGTCGAACAGGTTGCTGACGCCGAAGCCGACACGATGGTGACGGTTGAATTCCCAGGTGCCGTTGAGCCCGACCAGTACGTAGGAAGGACGCTCGCGCACCGCAAGTCCGGTCATGGGATAACCGTGGTAGCTCACCGTGCGCGGCGTGCGGCGGCCGTAGAGCGTGCTCGTCAGCTGCATCGAAAAGCTTTCCGTGGTGCGCCAGAACAGCGAGCTGTTGAGTGTGTATTTCGGGATGATGGACAGTGGCTGGCCGGTTTCCGTGCTGTGGTTCTTCAGCATCCAGGTGATGTTGTTGTAGAACTTCAGCCGGTTTCCGTTCGTGCCGAGCAGCGGCACGTTGAAGCTGCCCTCGAAGCCTTCGACCAAGGCCTTGCCGCCGTTCTTCCACTGGAAGTTGGCGGGACTGTCTATCACGCCGTCTTCCAGGTCTGCCAGGAGATCCTGTATCGACACCGGGGAGTCCGCGACGATGCGGTTCTTGTAGTCGTTGCGGAAGTAAGCGAGGCTGCTGTCCCAGCCGTTCGGGCCGTTCCAGGCCACACCGATTTCCTTGTTGACGCTGGTTTCCGCATCCAGGTCGGGGTTGCCGCTGACGCCGCAATCGTAATCGTCGCCGCTGATCAGGCCCAGATCGTTGCCGTTGTACGGGCAGGCGCCGCCGAGATTAGACAGGTAGCTCGGCGCGGTCTGGTAGAGCGTGGGTGCCTTGAACACGCGCGCGATACCGCCCTTGAGAGAAAAACCGCCGCCGAGCTCATAGAAGGCATTGAAGCTGGGTGACCAGTTGTTGCCGAACTGGCTGTGATGATCGAAGCGGATGCCCGGGATCAGCATCAGCGACTGGCCGACGGCGATGCTGTCTTCCAGATAAAAGGCGATGGTGTCGTTTTTTATTTCGACGAAACCATCGCCGCCGGGTGTCGAACCGGCGCCACCGCCCGCATTCTGCAGCAGCGCATTGTTGTCGAGCAGTTTCGTGCTGCGGAACTCGATACCGGTGGTGAGGATCTGGTCGAGGCTGCCGAGGCTCAGCGGCGTGTTCAGCTCACCGTTGACGAAGTAGTTGTCCATGTCCGAGCGCTGCGTGTCGCCCTCGGTACCGCAGTTGGCCTCGCCCATGCCGCCCGCACCCTGGCGGCAGTTGATCGTGTCCGTGTTCTCGTACTGGAAGAGCAGGCGCGAACTGCCGAGGCTGTCCCACGTTCCGCGATGCGTCACAGCGGCATTGCGGCGATAGACGCGGCGGGTCTCGGCGCCTCTGTCGGCCCATTCCTGCATCAGGGCGCTGGGGGTGGTATTGGCCGCTTCGCCTGCGTAGATGTTGCCCTGGCGGCTGAAGCCGGCCTCGAATTCCACGACCTGGTCGGGCGTCAGATCCCAGCGCAGCAGGCCGGTGGCGTCGCGGTTGCGGCGGCCTTCGCGGCCGGCGATCCAGTTGGGGTCGCCTTCGTCGGTGACGCCGTTGATGGTGGGCTCGTCACCGTCGGTCTTGGCCGCACTGCCGTACAGGCGGAACGACAGATCGCCGACAATCGGGCCGGCGAGATTGAAGCCCAGGCGGCGCGTGCCGTTTCCTTCCAGTTCGTCTTCCGGCTTGCTGGCATAGGCGGTGATGGAGCCGGAGAAGTCGCCGGTGGGCTTCTTGGTGATGATGTTGATCACACCACCTGAAGCGCCGGAGCCGTAGCGCGCGGCGGCCGGGCCGCGGATGATCTCGATGCGCTCGATCTGGTCGGCCGGCACCCAGTTGGTGTCGCCACCGGTGTCGCGGTCGCCGGTGCGGCGCGTGATGGCGCCCTGGCGCGACTGCACGGGTTTGCCGTCGATCAGGATCATGGTGTTTTCCGCACCCATGCCGCGGATGTCGATTTCGCGCTGATTGCCGTAGGCGCCGACCGAGCTGGCGCCGGAGAGGCTGATGCCGGGCTGGGTCATGAGGATCTCGGACAGATCGTTGGCGGGCGGACGATACTTGAGATCCTCTGCCGTGATGATCGAAACGCCCAGCGACTGCTTGAGTTCCTCCTCGGCGGTGTTGACCACGCGGAGTGTGGACAGGGTGACTTCGGGCGTTTCGTCCGCTATCGCGTCGATAGTTTGCGCGGCTACGGGCAGCATGGGGGTCAGTACCAGGCCGAGGGCGGCAGCCATCGGCTTCAGGCGGAAGACGTGTTGTTCTCGCACAGAAATACTCTCCAGTAAGATTTTTAATAGTAGGTATGCGTTCGGGGCGCTCGCCGTGCATGAGGCCGGCGAGCAACACTCGACAAGGGCCCTCAGCGCGGGAGGCCTTCACCCGACTTCACGGAGTCGATGCTGTTGCGAATCATACCCATTCACATTCGCCGGAATATTTCAGCCTGTTACAGGGCAAGGGCGGATGTCGTGGGATACGGTCGGTGGGCGGCTCTCTTGCTGGCGTTGAGGGGAGAGAGACGGGATGCTGGCGTTATGGCGCCGCGGTATCGGTGCTCTTCATATGATCTGCGCCGACATCTTGGGGATGCGTTCGCGGCTCAGGTAGGGGATCCCGGCGCATCTTGTTGAAGTTTCTTTTCTGCATGAGAGACAACTGTTGCATGACACTGCAACATTGCTCTGCCCTGGCAAAGCCAATGCTAAGCAGCAGTGCTGCAAAGTGAAGCACGTGCTATCTTGATACGAGCAGTTTTTGCATTGATGGAATAGCTGTCGTAGCCGCACCGCTTTTTATATTCGATCGTTTTATCTCGCGCTCGACCAGTACCCTGAAGGAGACGACTGAGCAATTGGTGTAAGTTCGGTTTTCGACGATAGCCATACTGGTTCTGGCCGTCAGCCAAAGCCAGTTGGTGGCGCATCTCCTATATCTGCAGATGGTCGTGAATCGGAAATGCCGGAAAATCCTCGCATGGGTATCGCTATAAACGAACCGACGCTCTATGTCGGAGTCGGTGCTTCGGCGGGTGGGCTGGATGCCTGCGGGGAGCTGCTGGCGGCTGTGCCGGCCGATACCGGCATGGCATTCATTCTCGTATTGCATCTGGACCCGACGCGTACGAGCCATCTCGCGCAGATTCTGCAGCAACACGCCTCAAATCTGACGATCGTGCAGGCCGAGGGCACGACCCGGCTTGAGCGCGATCACGTCTATGTGATTGCACCGAACTCCAAGCTGCATCTCGTCGATGGCATGCTGGAGGTCGATCCGCTCGCCGAGGACGAGGCGCGCGGCCAACTCGTGGATTATCTGTTCTCGTCGCTCGCCGAAGCGCAACGCACGCGCGCGGTCGGCGTTGTCCTCTCGGGAGCGGGGCATGACGGCACCGAAGGGCTCGGACGGATCAAGGCGGCGGGCGGGTTGACCATTGCCCAGGCGCCGGTTACCGCCGGATCGACCGGCATGCCGTCGTCCGCGATCAATGCCGGCGTCGATGCGGTGCTCGCGCCGGATGCGATTCCGGCGGCTCTCATCGCGTTCGCCGAGCATGGCGTGCGGCCGTTGCCGCGGCACGCGGAGGATGGAAACGACGGGCCGGGCGGTGCACGCGATCAGATGATCGGCTTTGCGAGCATTCTGCATCAGATCGGTACGATGGCGGATATCGATTTTGACGATTACAAGCCCGGTACGCTGCAGCGCCGGGCCCTGCGTCGCATGAACCTTAAAGGTATCGAGACGTGGGATGACTATGCGCATTACCTGGGCGATAACCCCGACGAACTCGATGCGCTCTATCGTGATGTGATGATAGGCGTGACCGAATTCTTCCGTGAGCCCGCGGTTTGGGAGCGGCTTGCGGCGGAACTGCCGGCCCTGCTGGAGAGCCGGGGTGAGCCAGGAGCGCGCGCCTGGGTGGCGGGCTGCGCCACCGGCGAAGAAGCCTACAGTCTGGCGATGATATTGTTCGAGCAGTTGCCGGAGAAAGATCGCGGAAAGATACAAATCTATGCGACGGATATCAACGAACACGCCTTGGCCATCGCGCGTCGCGGCATTTATGCAGCCGAGGCGCTGCAAGGTGTTTCTCATGAGCGGCGCGAGCAGCATTTCAAGCACCACGACGGGCAGTTCAAGGTTGGCGATTGCCTGCGCAGCTGCGTGTCCTTCGCGCCGCACAATGTGCTGAGCGATCCGCCGTTCTCCAGAATGGATATCGTGTCCTGCCGCAATCTGCTGATTTATCTGAAGCCACAGGCACATGACCGACTCCTGAAGAGCCTGCACTTCGCGCTCCGGCCAGGCGGCTTGCTCGTGCTCGGTCGCGCCGAGACGCTGGGTCGTCAAACCCGATTGTTCGATGAGATCTCCAAACCTCAGAACATCTTCCGATCGCGCGCGATCCCGCAGCACGAGCGCTTTCGCGTTGATCCGCGGACGAGGGAGCATAGCCACGGTATCAGGCAGGCGGTGCCGCTGCCGCTGGTAATCCCGGCCCACCTGCGCGAATCGGCACCGGATCGCCGTATCGATCAGTTTGTGCTGCGCCAGCACACGCCGGCCTGTGTCGTGATCAATGCCGATTTCGAGATTCGGAGTTTCTACGGTCAGACCCAGCCTTATCTCGCGCCGCCGACCGGAGAATCGCACCAGGATCTGCTGGCCTGGATGCGGCCCGGATTCTACATACGATTGCGTTCCGCACTTAAGCAGGTGGCGGAAAGCGGTGAACCGCTGGTCGTGGAGGGGCAGATCGATCGTGACGGCGAGATCCGTCATGTGCAATGCGCGATCGAGCAGATCCCGCCGGTCGTCAACGCCGAAGGGATGCTGTTGGTGACCTTCCAGGACATCGGCGCCTCCACGCCCAGGAAAATCGATCCGGCAGCGGCGCATGAGCCGCTCGTGCATGAGCTCGAAATGGAGCTGATCGCAACGCGACGCGAACTGCAAAGCACGATCGAGCAACTCGACGTGGCAGGCGAGGGCTATCGCGCGAGCCACGAGGAATTGATGTCGCTCAACGAAGAGCTGCAATCGAGCAACGAGGAGCTCGAGGCCTCGAAGGAGGAGCTCGAAGCGCTCAACGAGGAAATGAATACGATCAACCGGGAGCTCGAGGAGAAGAACGGCGAGTTGCGGGTGGCGAACAATGATCTGAATACGCTGTTTCTCAGCACGGGGATTCCGACCGTGTTTCTTGACCGCGAGTTGAAGGTGAGGCGTTTCACGCCGACCGCGACGACAGTCATGCATCTGGTGCCATCCGACATCGCCCGCTCGATCGAGCATGTCAAGGAGCGTGTGGGCGATGGGCATACCGCCGACAAAAGCCGACAGGTGCTCAGAACGGCTGAACCGGATACCACCGAGGTTTGGAGTGAGGGTGGCGAGCGCTGTTATGTGCGCAGTATCCTGCCCTATCGTTCCGAGGAGGGGACGCTCGACGGCGTCTGCATCACTTTTTCCGATGTGACCGAACAAAAGACCGTGGCGCAGGCAAATGAAGCCGCGCTCGCCTATTCGGAGGCGATCATTGAGGTTGTTCGTACCCCCTTGCTGATTCTCGATCGGGAGCGGCGGATTTTGTCGGTCAACAGAGCGTTGCAGCTGGCCTACGGTGTCGGCCCGGAACTGCTGGGCAGCTCGCTGACGCAGGCGCAGGATCAGCCCTGGAATGTATCGGCGATCGATGACGCGGTGGCGGCGGTGTCGTCGGGAGGCGGCGAGGTCAAGGATCTCGAGGTTGTGGTCCACGATAGAACGATCCTCGTCAATGTGCGTCTGGTGCATAGCAGGGCTGGCGAAGACCGGATTCTGCTGTCATTCGAGGATGCCACGCAGCAGCGCGAATTTCAGCGCCGCTCCGAACAGCGGGCGGCGGAGTTCAAGGGCGATGAGCGTCGCAAGGATGAATGGATCGCGGTGCTTGGGCACGAGCTGCGCAATCCGATCGGTGCGATCAGCAATGGAATCGAGCTGCTGAAGTCGACATCACTTGCGCCCGATCAACAGACACAGATCGTCGGTATGCTGGAGCGGCAGATCGGCTACATCGCCCGTCTGCTCGACGATCTGCTCGATATCGCGCGCGTCATCTCCGGCAAGCTCGATATCGCGCGCAAGCCCGTGGATTTGATCGAAGTGGCGCGGTGGGCGCTCGACGCCTCCATGTCGCAGTTCAGCGCCAAGACGCATGAGATCTCGTTTACCCTGCCGCCCGCCAGAACGGTCTGGGTGCGTGGAGATCAGCTCCGCTTGCACGAAATTCTCGTGAACCTGCTCGACAATGCCGCCAAATATACGCCCCGTGGCGGCTGCATTACGCTCGAGATCGTCGCGGATGCTGAACAGGCCACGATCAGCGTGCGTGACACCGGCATTGGTATCCCGCACGATCTCAAGGAGCATATTTTCGAGATTTTCACCCAGGGACCGCGCACGCTCGAGCGCCTGGATCGCGGCCTGGGTATCGGTTTGTCACTGGTGTACAGCTTGGTGAAGCTGCACGGGGGCGAGGTCGAGGTGTTCAGCGCCGGCGCAGGCCAGGGCAGCGAGTTCAGGGTCAGGCTGCCGCGTATCCAGCATGCCGGAGAGGCGGCGCAGCCGGCTGACCATGGGCAGGAGCCGCTGCCGACACAAAGGTATTCTCGCGTCCTGATTGTCGATGACGAGGGTGACGTGGCGGATTCGCTCCAGCAGCTGCTCAAAGCGCTCGGCCATGAGGTGCAAGTGGCCGCGAACGGGTCGGCGGCATTGGACAGGGTGCAGACCTTCAAGCCCGAGATCGCCTTGCTCGATCTTGGACTGCCCGGTATGGATGGCTACAAGCTGGCGCGTCGCTTGCGTGATGAACTGCCGGAGGTGGTGTTGATTGCGATAACGGGCTATCAGGCGGATAGCGACCGCCTCAAGGCCGCGGGGTTTGACCATCATATGATCAAGCCGATCAGTATCGAACGCCTGTCGCGTTTGTTGCATCTGAAGTGAAGCGGGGCGGTAGGTATACCAGGGTTCCTTGGCGCCGCGGCCGGGAACAGGCCAAGGGTCTGCCTGCAGAGCAAGCCGTTACTTCGAAGTTGCCAGAACGATTGCTATTTATGCAGGTTTCCTGTTGTTCTTAACGACAATCGCAATTTCCGTTGCAATATATGGGAAAATCCTTGCCATTAGGGGCGATAAACCGACCTACGGGAGGTTTGCAAAAATCCTGCTCTATACTGTGATGCTATACATCTCGCTTCCGTATATGCAGTTAGAGCTAAATGCATTCTATGGCCCTGCCGTATCCAAGGCGCCATCATTGTAGGCCGAAGAATTGGGACGGTCATGCTCCGCTGATTGCTCGACACCAGCGCAAAGGAAGGACTTCCAAGCCACTAGAGGCGATACCGTATTTTGTGCCAACGCACCAGGAATTGGTGGCGGGGTGGCTGCAGGATACGGACCGCAAGACCAAGCCGTTTCTGTTCCATCACGACGCGGTGAACAGCGTCAGCGAGGTGACGGGGCACAATGGCGGGACAACGCAAAGTGTCCTCTACCGATCATTCGGGCAGACGCAATCGACGACGGCAGCAGCCCGAACCGACTGAAGTACACCGGGCGAGAGGATGATGGGACGGGGCTCTATTACTATCGAACCCGGTACTGCTGGGTTTTAGGGCGGGGATCAATTTCTATGCCTATGCAGGGAATAATCCGATCAATGCCAATAATCCCAATGGATTGGATAACTCAATAGTGTTTCATTCGGCGGAACTGCAGCAATCCTGCTTCTCGGAATAGGTGGAAATGTGAGCGTTGGCATTTCTGTTCCTGATGACTTGACTAATTGGCGTGGCTGCCGGGTATTCGGCGGTGCGCAAGCAAACCTAATGGCGGGCGGGGGTGGCTACTTGGGGTATGGTGTCAGCGCGGGAAAGGTCGAATCGGTTGGGCCATTGGATCCCAGTTTTAATTTGGATAATGGCTGGTATGCTGAGGCTGACGCAGGTATCGGGAGTGCGGCTATTGGTGCAAGCCTCCAAGGCCACGGAAAGCCTTTTAGTAGTTTGCCTTCTGGTGGAAGTGTCACTCCGCTTCCAAAGGTTGGCCAAGGCGCCGGCGTTTGGGTATCGCCGATAGGAACCTATGGTTCTGCGACTGCAGCATCATATACACATCGGTGATGTCGTAGATGGCGTGACAGCGCTGTTCGGTGCTGTTGCCAGCTCTCCCGCGCAGAGTGCCGCAGCAAGCGGCGGGTTCCTTTATTTACCCGAACAAAGTAAACAACAACATGATGATTTCGGTATATTCAAAGTGACCAAGTATAGGAGCTTTGCTTCCTATTATGAGCTAGCGATTCTCCACGCATCCAAGTGGATTCTCACGGCTGTTTTATTTGTTTCTGCATTTATCTTAATCTTAGCGTGTATTGATTTGATGGCGCCAATTTTCGCTGGCGCCTACGATTGGCGCACGGTCATGTGGGGAATCTTCATGATGATACTTTCTTACACAATTCGTCGCATGATTGTTCGCCGATTGACATCAATCCGAAAAGAAACGAACTTCTGACGAAGAGAACCTACCAGGGCTCGACCACCCGCTACGTCTACAACGCGGCGAATAGCGTTGGCACAACCACCTACACCTACGATGTGCTCTACTGCCTGACCGCCGTCAACCGTCCTGACACCGCCAACAACGAAGCCTATACTTTGGGTGCGCTGCCCCCGAACTTCGAACGCCCGCTACTTTACTACACTGCAAACACCAACCTGGAGCGCTACTTCCGGGGATCGAGCATCGACGAATTGGTGGCGGGGTGGCTGCAGGAGCAGCCCGAACCGATTGAAGTATACCGGGAGGGAGGACGACGGAACTGGGCTCTATTACTATCGCGCACGATACTATGATCCAGCGATAGGACGGTTCGTTTCGGAAGATCCAATCCGATTCAAAGCTGGCATAAATTTCTATGCCTATGTGACAAACAACCCGATTAACTATAATGATCCGACCGGAGAAATCGAGAACTGGCCAGGCGCGGTACGGCAAACTATAGGGATAATCGGGAATGCAGTTGGTGCTGTAGGTGGGCTTGTAACGAGTGGTGTAGGCGTGGTTCTCGTGGCCGCTCCCGAGCCCACCATGTTGAGCACGGCAACCGGAGTGCTTCTAATTCCTGCAGGGGGCTTCATGTATGGCTCCTCTGTGGATGGGATGAAGGAGAATTTCAATGCCCTGTTTGATAACATCTATGGAACTAGCACGCCATACGCGCCCGAGTTTAAAAATACCGTTACAAGTGGATTAGGTTTCAGCCCAGGCAATCCTACTGTAAGCGGTATATATGACGCCGCCTCGTTCGCGGCCGGGATCCCGAGCGGGAGGATTGTAACTCAGCTGGGAAACTTACCATCAGCGCTTAGTACGGTTTCAGATATTGATGTCACTATAAGAGGGGTGGAATCTCTGATCGATTCATCGTCAACGATTTACGATTCGTTGTCACCCGGCTCGGCAAGTGGAGGTTATTTGCTGTACCCAAATAAACCAAACATGAATATGCTTCAAAGTGTGTATCAGAAATAGCGGACGAGAGTATGTTATACGGACTGTTAACATTGTTAATAGGTATTCTGATGTTGCTTTTTTCTCTGAATATTCTAACGCTGAAGAGTGCTCAGGCGGGAGATTTATGTGTGCTAAAGGAAAGATATGGCGCTTTTTTTAAGGTGCTTGGCGCGCTGATGATTGCCCACGCTCTGTTTACTCTTATAGGGGTTTACTAATTCTTAAAATTCTTGAGATTGCGATAAGCACAGGCGTTTTTGGCGTCCTCGGTGTGTATTTTTATCAGGTAAATAAAAAGAAGAAATTAAATAGAGGAAATAGGTGTGCTCGTTGCGGAGAGCATTTGGAGATGGGGAAATCTGTAAGGATGTCGGCATCGTATCGAGCATTTCTATTCTGCAGCGCTTGCGCGGAGCGAGAAAAACAAGCTGATGGAATTTTCTTTCTTGTATCAGCCTCGGCGGTTGCTGCATTGGTTGTGGTTTATTTGTGGAGCTTGCAAGAATAGTGAGCCTGCCTGTGGCTCGGTTCCTATGCTGTAGCAGCATAGCTTGAGCCCCTGTGTACTGCTGACCTGTGTACTGCCGATAGGCAATCTTCTATCGATTCCGTTCGAGCTTCCAAAATTTCAGCGCGAGTGGAGGATTCCTTGTTTACCCTAACAAGTCAAATATAAACATGATGCAGTCAGTGTATAGGAAATGAATACCTTTATCTCGATCGTTAGGCGCGTTGCTTTGTGTGTTGTGTTTTCTTTGTTTTGTGGGTATGCATTTCTATCAGTAGAATCTCTAGTTTGTGGTTCATCCGGCGGAGGTTCTTCTGCGGGTGGTGGGGCCGCAGTGGGTATGCTCGCCATCGCTGTGGCTATCGGAATGTTCGTGGTTACGTTTCTACCTTTGGCTATTGTTGATGTTGGGAGAGGGGCTGGCGTCTGGCGCCTTTCGTTGACTTTCAAGAGAGAGTTTATTTTTGTGTTGGGAGTTTTTTTGGCAATTCAGATTGTTTTAGGCGGCGTGTTGTTTTTTAAAGGATGTTAAGGGCCGGTAAGTAGTTTTGTGTTTGTGATACAGCGCAGCTATTACTGAAGGATGCGGTTCGTATGAGACGGTAATCGCCCTAGTAATTTTAGATAATTTAAATAGATTGTCTGAGATTAAGATGTTCAAAAGAATATACATGGTGGTAAATCGCTGATTCTTGCGTAACCATCGCGCCGCTGCGCGCCGATAGGGAAATCAATCGCTATTTCCTGATGCAGCATGCCGTGCTTCAACAGAGGAGGAGAGGGTATGGTTGCCGACCCCTGCAAATCGCCAGAGATACCGTATCCAGCGCCAGTGCCCAGATTACTATGCTCCAAATCTCGCCGCGAACACGCAAGGAAAATTCGGTCCGCATCCGTTACGATCCGCAGAATGTTGTCCTGCAATAAATCCAATGAAGTATAACCTTGTAGTCATGATGGCTGGGGTGGCGTTCCTAGTCTTGGGTGCGCACTCTATTTTTTTCGATATGCCTGGTCTAGGTATGGTGGTGTGATCGATTTTGGCGACGATCATATAGTAGGGGGGGTAATCAGGGTCGTTATTGGGTTGATACTAATTTACTTCGCAAGGACCGCTAAGTGACAATCAACAGAGAATCCGGATATCTGTAGCATGCAGATTTCACGCCCGCTTCGCACTAAGTACAAACTACTATTGCCTGCTGCGGAATGCCGCATAGACCGCGAACACCGCAACAGAAATCGACGGCGATGTGATCCCGCGGGGCGGTGGCTCTGTGGTTAAGACCTTCACCACGAACTCGGCGGGCTTCCTGAACGTGGATCTGTGGGATTTGTTTACTCCCGACGGCTTCGATGTGCTGGAGCTTCGGATCATGAATCCGGCCAATCAGACAGTGCTGCTCCTGAACGGAGCGTGGGGGGGGGTGATTCCGGATCTTTCAACGCGGAGGCGAACAGCCTCTACACTGTGCAGGTGAATTGTGGCTATGCATGGTGTGTTTGATGACACGTTCCGCGACATACCATCGAATATTGTAAAGATGCAGGAGGTCGGCATCTTCGCCAGAGACTTTGACGACGCCGTAGGGAATGCGCAAGAGTTTTCCAATGTTACGAACCAGAATGCAATTCCATATTGGCCTCTTGGGCCAAACAGCAACTCATACGCTTCGACGTTTGTCGAGAGCTTTACTGGTTCTCGTCCCAACCCCATTGTGAGCGCGCCAGGGTCAGATATGGGCCGGCCTTCGTCAGCACTGCCCTACTCGCCAGCGCCGGCTTCCGGCGGCTTCCTCATATATCCAAACAAGCCGAATACCAATTTTTTGCAATGGGTCTACGCGAAATAAGGGGCAGCGTAAGCTATGATTGACGTGAAGCGGTTCATGCGCGTGATCATGTTAGCTTGCATAGCAATGATTACGAGTGCCTGCGAGGGGAGCTGTGAATCAATGGCAAAACAAGTAAGAGCTAACCTTGAGGAACAGCTTCACGTCGGGGACAGTAGGGAAAAAATTGAAGCTGTTCTGCAAAGCATTGGAATACGATATTCCTACGACGAGTTCTCTAATCGCTATCAAAGTACGGTTCGGGAGGAGTGCGGAAAATTTGAAGCTGTCAGCGTGTATGTAAATCTTGACGATCAAGGCCGGCTGTCAGCCATTGAGGTGTTTAATTCCTATACCTGGCTGTAGCAGCATAGATTGAAAGCCCGATCCCTGCCGATAGACATCTTCTACTGACTCCGGCTGTGGGATGCCGCATAGACAGTCAGCGCTGCAACTAAAAAGGCGAGGGCATAAACGGATTTCGCCACCCCGAGACCCTTCGTATCGCTCGGCTTGATGGTTATCGACCAAAACAGCCTGACCATCGCTACTCTGAATGCACCAAGAAGTGTTCAGTTCGAGGCCGAGGACTCCGTATACACGGTGATAGTGACCGGCATTTCGGGAGGATCTCTTGGGTTCTTCGGACTGAATGTCACAGGGTCCGTATTTCCAATCACCAACTATATCTACGACGGAGTCTACCGTCTGACCGCGGCAGACCGGCCCGCCACGGCCAACGATGAAGCTTTCACCTATGAAAGGCGAGAATTGACGCTTCAGGTTAGCGCCGGACGGCGGGCAGGCGAGGAGGGGAAGGCGGTCGAAATCGCTTTCTTGGATTTGGGCGTTGCAGAGGGATATGGCAGACACTTGGCGGCCACACTGGGCCGCGGACGGCAAATAGGAGCGAGGATCGCCAGCGGGATAGTGTCTTGAGCCGATGAGCCCTATTTGCTAGAATCAATATTAATCAAAGTGATTTATTTTGAATCAAGGCAGGAGGAATGCCATGGCCAAAGCTGAGACTCGCGTGCTAACAGCGCATGTACCCGCTCCGCTGGCGGACAAGGTAGATCAGCTGGCCAGCCGCCTCGATCGTTCGCGCGGTTGGATCATGAAGCAGGCCCTCGCTTCCTGGATCGCCCAGGAGGAAGAGCGCGACCGGCTGACACACGAAGCGCTGGACGACGTGGATGCCGGCCGCGTCATCGATCACCAGGCCGTGCAGGCATGGGCGGACAGCTTGAGCACGGATCAGCCGCTGCCAGAGCCTCGCTGATGGATTTGAAGTGGACCAGCAAGGCGCTTGCCGACTTGGCACGCCTGCATGAATTCCTGGCCCCTGCAAACAAGCTTGCCGCCGCGCGGGCGGTACAGGCGCTGACCAAAGCGCCAACAGTTCTGCTGACCAATCCACGTATCGGCGAGCAACTGTTCCAGTTCGAGCCGCGCGAAGTTCGGCGGATCTTGGTCGGGCAGTACGAGATGCGTTATGAGATTGCGGACGGAACTGTCTATGTGCTGCGGCTCTGGCATACCCGCGAGGAACGATAGCGAAGCTGAGCGACACCGCCGGTGTAACGCTGAAGGCCTTGGGCGGCGCTTTCTTGGTGGAAATCACCACGCGCACCGGGGTCTGCGGTCTTGGCAAAGGCCCGTGGTTCGGAGTCGCGTCGGTTCGGCCAATCCAACCCGCGTCGTTTCCGCGTGTCTTGTCAGGCGCGCAGAGGAACAACCATTACACATATGCCCCGGTATGATCCATCTGAAGAGCACCCATGAGGCAGAAGCCGTAGTCCGAGCCATGGATCAATCGAAATACGTTCACGGGGAGAGCATCAGGATCGGGTGAGGGTTCGGAATCGGACGGGGGGTGGAGACGGAACCGATCGCCGCCAGGCAACAGAGACCGGCTGGGAAGGCGCGGGCATCTACTGGTAGGATGGAGCTTGAAGGGATATCAGAACGTTTGGTGCCGAGGAGAGGACTTGAACCTCCACGGGGTTTCCCCCACTAGCACCTGAAGCTAGCGTGTCTACCAATTTCACCACCTCGGCGGGTGAACTACGGCGGCGGGAACTGGCTGCGCCGTAAGACCGCGCAACTTTAACCATAAGGTGTCATAATGTCAAACCCGACGGGGACCGAAAGGATGAAGCCCTGGAATAACAAGCGATTGACATGATACCCCCTGCCAAGACAGACCCCCACGCCTCTCGTGAGGCACGCAAATACGAGCGACCGATCAAGAGTCGGGAATTTATTCTCGACCATCTCGAACAGCGCAAGACACCGCTCAGCCTGGAGCAGATCGCCCACGACCTCGAACTGAACGACGAGACCGACGTCGAGGCGCTGCGCCGGCGCCTGAATGCCATGGAGCGTGACGGACAACTGGTGCGCAACCGCCGCGGCCACTACGGCGTGCTCAGCAAGATGAACCTGGTGCGCGGCCGCGTGATCGGCCATCCCGACGGTTTCGGCTTCCTGGTGCCCGACGAAGGCGGCGATGATATTTTTCTTTCCGCCAAGCAGATGCGGCCCGTGCTGCATGGCGATCGCGTGCTCGCGCGGCTGATCGGCACCGACCGGCGCGGACGCCGGGAAGGCGCCGTGGTCGAAGTGCTCGAGCACAATACCCAGGAAGTGGTCGGGCGCTACTACATAGAGGGCGGTCTCGGTTTCGTGCTCGCCAGCAACAAGCGCATCAATCACGACACTGTGATTCCGCCTGACCAGAGCGGGGGCGCGCAGGAAGGGCAGATCGTGGTCGCCGCCATCACGGATCAGCCGAGCCGGCATTCCCAGCCGGTGGGACGGGTGGTCGAGATCCTGGGTGATCGCATGGCGCCCGGCATGGAGATCGAAATCGCCATCCGCAGCCACAGTCTGCCGGATCGCTGGCCGGCCGAAGTCGAGCTGGAGGCTGCCACCTTCGCTGCCGAGGTGCCGGCCGAGGCCGGCGCGGGTCGCGAGGATCTGCGGTCCGTGCCGCTGGTGACCATCGACGGCGAGGACGCCAAGGATTTCGACGATGCCGTCTACTGCGAACGCGATGGCCGGGGCTGGCGCCTGCTGGTCGCCATCGCCGATGTCTCCTCCTATGTCAAGCCGGGCATGGCGCTCGACCAGGAAGCGCGCGAGCGCGGCAATTCGGTTTATTTTCCAGGGCACGTCATCCCCATGCTGCCGGAGGTGCTGTCCAACCATCTCTGTTCGCTGCGCCCGCAGGTCGACCGTCTGTGCATGGTATGCGAACTGCGCATCAGCGCCAGCGGGCAGATCCGCGGCCATCGCTTCTTCACCGGCACCATGCGCTCGCATGCGCGTCTCACCTACAACGAGGTGGCGCAGATCCTGGTCGATGAAAATCCGGAGACGATGGCGCGCTACAGCCATCTGCTGCCGCACCTGCAGGATCTGCACAAGCTCTACCAGGCGCTGCAGAAGGCGCGCGAAAAGCGCGGCGCCATCGATTTCAACACCACCGAGACGCGCATCGTCTTCGGTGAGCAGCGCAAGATCAGCCGCATCGTGCCGGTCGAGCGCAACGATGCCCACCGCCTGATCGAGCAGTGCATGATCACGGCCAACGTCGCGGCGGCCGAATTCCTGCTCGAACAGGGACTGCCGGCGTTGTACCGTACCCATCCCGGGCCCAACGCGCAGAAGCTCGACGATCTGCGCAACTTCCTCGGCGGCTTCGGTCTGAAGCTCGGCGGCGGCGACAGTCCGGCGCCGCGCGATTATGCCCGCCTGCTGGCCGATATCGGTGAACGCCCCGACCGCCGGCTGATCGAGACCGTGCTGCTGCGCAGTCTGGCGCAGGCGGTCTATGGCGCCGAAAACGTCGGCCACTTCGGACTGGCGCTGGAGGCCTATACGCATTTCACGTCGCCGATCCGGCGCTATCCCGATCTGCTGGTGCATCGCGCCATCCGCCATGCGCTGGACAGGCGCACGCTGGAGGATTTCCAGTACAGCGCCACCGACATCCAGAGCATGGGCGAGCACTGTTCCATGACCGAGCGCCGCGCCGACGAAGCGACGCGCGACGCCGTCGACTGGCTCAAGTGCGAGTTCATGCTCAACGAGGTCGGCGGCGAATTCCCGGGCATCATCACCGGCGTCACCAGTTTCGGTTTGTTCGTCGAACTCGACGACATCTACGTGCAGGGCCTGGTGCATATCACCAGCCTGGGTGACGATTACTATCACTTCGATTCGGTCAAGCATCTGCTCTATGGTGAGCGCACCGGTGCGCAATTCCGCTTGTCCGACCGTGTACAGGTGAAGGTGGTGCGGGTGGATCTGGACGAGCGCACCATCGATTTCGTGCTGGCACAGCAGCCGCAGCGCCGCGGCCAGGAAGGAAAGTCCGCGACGGCGCGCAAGGCGGCGGACGGCAAGCCGGAGCGGAAGAAGAAGCGCAGCCGCAGCAAGCGCAAGAAAAAGGCGCAGGGGGACGCATGACGGCGCCGCGCCGCGCAAAGGAAAGGGCGGGCGGCGGTGAAGGTCTGCTCTGCGGTATCCACGCCGTCGGTGGTTTGCTGCGGCGCCGGCCCGAGGCCGTGCGCAGCGTGTTCGTGCAGGAGGCCGGGCAGAATCCGCGCCTGGCGGAGATCGCGGCGCTGGCCACGGACCATGGCGTGCGTCTTCTCAGTCTGGGTGCTGATGAGATCGATCGCCGCGCCCAGGGGGCACGGCATCAGGGTGTCATCGCGCAGTTCGATCTCGACCGCGCCGTTTCCACCGAAGACGAACTCGATGGGCTGCTGGAAAACGTTTTCGGCGCGCCGCCGCTGCTGCTGGTGCTCGACGGAGTGCAGGATCCGCACAACCTCGGCGCCTGCCTGCGCACGGCCGACGCCGCCGGTGTGCATGCGGTGATCGCGCCGAAGGATCGTGCCGCCGGGCTGACGCCGGCAGTGTGCAAGGTTGCCAGCGGCGCGGTCGGGCACATTCCTTTCGTCCGCGTGACCAACCTGGCGCGTACGCTGCGCCGGCTGCGTGAGGCGGACGTCTGGATCGCCGGCGCCGATGCGGCGGCCGAGGATGCCATGTCGCTCTACGAAGCCGATCTGACGCTGCCGCTCGCGCTGGTGCTGGGCGCCGAGGGCAGCGGCATGCGTCGTCTGACGCGCGAGCACTGCGACTGGCTGGTTTCCATTCCCATGGTCGATGCCGCGGTGGAAAGTCTCAACGTCTCCGTCGCCACCGGTATCTGCCTGTTCGAAGCGCGGCGCCAGCGGCTGGCTGTGGCGTCCTCCTGAGTGCATGGCGTTAGCGCTAGCGATAGTGGTTGGCGGGGTGCCGGGCCATCTTCTTCAGGACAGGGAGCCGCTGCGCGCCAACAGTCCTGAAGAAGATGACCTGACACCGCTTGCAAGGGGCTTGATACACGTTTGAGCCCGTCCATTGGAAGCCTCCGGCGAATAAGCTGAAGAATGCCAGAACGCCTGACTGCGGCGGCAGGGCATGCGCGCAGCGGCTCCCGGTTGCGGAGGGAATGCCCTGCCGCCGCTTGCCACTGACACTGGCCGTTAATGGCCCGGCGCCGGCCGCTGCCTTCCGCGGTGTCAGACCGCAATTGCCCGCCCCCGAGAAATCCATTAGAATTCCGCCTTTGTCCGCACCCATCGGGGCGGGCAGAAAGACAATCCGACAAACTCCTTGCCTTACCGCCATGCGGAAGGCTGCCAACCCGTAAGGAGCGCAATGAGACACTACGAAATCGTGTTTCTGGTCCATCCTGACCAGAGCGAGCAGGTGCCTGCCATGATCGAGCGCTATCGCTCGACCATCGAAGCGACCGGCGGTGCCATCCACCGTCTGGAAGACTGGGGCCGCAGACAGCTTGCCTATCCCATCAACAAAGTGCACAAAGCGCACTATGTGCTCATGAACATCGAGACCGACAAGAAGACGCTCGATGAGCTGAGCAGCGCTTTCCGCTTCAACGACGCGGTGATCCGCAATCTGATCGTCCAGAGGGACGAAGCGGTGGTCGAGCCTTCTTTCTTCGCCAAGAACGGCAAGGATGAGGGCGATGGTCAGTCACGGGTCAGGAGCGAGAGATATGAACAACGGTAATCAGCGCGGTAATTTCAGACGCAAGAAGTTCTGCCGCTTCACGGTGGAAGGGGTGACGGAGATCGATTACAAGGATATCCAGACCCTGAAGAACTACATACTCGACACCGGCAAGATCGTTCCCAGCCGGATCACCGGTACGCGCTCGAAGTATCAGCGCCAGCTCGCCACCGCGATCAAGCGGGCGCGTTATCTGGCGCTGCTGCCGTACAGCGATTCGCACTGATCCGCTGCGGCGCGGTATTCCGCGCACCGGCAGCGAGATAAAAAACCGGTACTGGTGCTGATGCAGGCATTCGCCAATTTCATCCTGCGCGGGCGTTTGCAGGCCTTGCTGATCGCGGCAGTGGCGGCGGCGCTCATGCTGGTGCTGCCGTTGTTCAGCCATGTCGCAGGCGGTGCCCTGGCGCTGGTCACGCTGCGCAACGGCGTACGGGAAGGAGCACTGATCGCACTGGGCGCGACACTGGTGCTGGCGGCGCTGGCGTCCTTTTCCGCCTTCGGCGCCGGTGTGGTCAACGTGCTCATCACGGCGGTGGTGCTGCTGCTGTGGCTGCCGGTGCTGCTGGGTGCGGGTGCGTTGCGGCTGACGCGTTCACTCGATCTGGCCTTGCTGGCGGTGGCGGCCTTGGCCGGTGCGGCGATGCTGGTGTTTCACGCCGCCGTCGGCGATGCGCCGGCCTGGTGGCGCTCGGCGCTGCAGGAAACGCTGATACCGGTGTTGCAGCAGCTGCAGGTGCCATTCGCCGAGGACGACCGCGAACGCATGATCGAGGCCATGTCGCGGATGATGAGCGGTGCGTTGGCCGCTGCCTTTTTCATTACCGCGATGATCAATCTTTTCATCGGCCGATGGTTGCAGGCGCTGGTCTTCAACCCCGGCGGCTTCGGCGGCGAATTCCGTGCGCTCAAGTTCGGTCGCCGCGTTGCGATCGCGGCGCTGGCCATGGCGCTGGCGGCGAGCCTGCTCGATGGCTGGCTGGGGAATATGGCCGTCAATCTGCTGTTCCTGTTCGGCGCGATGTATGCTTTGCAGGGACTGGCGGTGGTGCATGCGATGGTGGCGCTGCTGAATGCGCACCGTGCCTGGCTGATCGCGCTCTACGTGCTCATGCTGTTTGCCTTGCCGCAGGTGGCGCTGGCGCTGGCGGCGGCGGGATTCGCGGACAGTTGGCTCGACCTGCGCGGACGGGCAGCGAAGCCTGGTGCCGGGAAGGGTGAGGAATAGATTTCAACCGAATGTTTTATAGATGATTTTATTTTTCATCCTCCTGCGGGATGAGCCATGATGCGCGCCGTGGCGTGCCGTACGGCGCGGCGGTTGTAGTACTCTTTAAGCGAGGGTGTATCGAAATGAAAGTGATTTTGCTCGACAAGGTGGAGAATCTCGGCGGCCTGGGCGACCTGGTCACGGTCAAGCCCGGCTATGGCAGAAACTATCTGATCCCGAGCGGCAAGGCGACGACGGCCACCGAGGCCAACATGAAGGCGTTCGAAGCGCGTCGCGCCGAACTCGAACGCATCGCTGCCGAAACGCTGGCCGCCGCGCAGGCGCGCGCAGAACGTCTGGGTGAGCTCAGCGTCAGCATCGCCTGCAAGACCGGCGAAGAGGGCAAGCTGTTTGGCTCCGTCGGCGCCGGCGACATCGCCGAGGCGATCACGCAGGCTGGCGTCGAAGTGAAGAAGCAGGAAGTGCGTCTGCCGGAAGGACAGCTGCGTCACATCGGCGCCTTCAGCGTCGAGCTGCATCTGCATCCGGAAGTCAACGTCGAGGTCAGCATAGAGATCGTTCCCGAATAATCTGCCGGCAATAAGTTTGAGAGCGGGATGAGATCGCCGTGGCGATCCCACGGGAGGCGTATGGAGCGGGTTCGATGCAGGAACTGACAGCGGGCGCGAATCCCGGCGGGCGTGCTGTCGACAGCCTGCGCATCCCGCCGCATTCGATCGAGGCGGAACAGGCCGTGCTCGGCGGCCTGATGCTGGACAATACCGCCTGGGAAGTGGTTGCCGACCAGGTCTACGAGGCCGACTTCTACCGTCACGAGCACCGCCTGATTTTTCAGGCCATCGGCGATCTGTGCGCACGCAACGATCCGGTCGATGTGGTGACCGTCTCGGAATGGCTGGCGCATCACAAGCAACTGGAGCAGGCCGGCGGTTTTGCCTATCTCGCCGAAATGGCGGGCAGCACGCCGAGCGCGGCCAACATCCGCAGCTATGCCGCCATCGTGCGCGAGCGCTCGGTGCTGCGCCAGCTGATCCAGATCGCCGGAGAAATCGGCAGCACCGCTTTCCATCCCGAAGGGCGCAACTGCAGCGAAGTGATCGATCATGCCGAGCGCCTGGTCTTCGCCATCGCCGAGCAGGGGCGACGCAACCAGCGCAGCTTCCGTCCGGTCAAGGATCTGCTCGTCAATGTCACCGACCGTATCGACAAGCTTTACCATCACGCCGGCGGCTGCACCGGCACACCGACCGGTTTCACCGATCTCGACGAGAAAACCTCGGGCCTGCAGGACACCGATCTGATCATCGTCGCCGGACGCCCGTCGATGGGCAAGACCAGCTTCGCCATGAACATCGCCGAGCACGCCGCCATCAAAAGCCGCGTGCCGGTGGCCATCTTCAGCATGGAAATGCAGGCTGAACAGCTGGTGATCCGTCTGCTGTCCTCGCTCGGGCGCATCGACCAGCAGCGCATGCGTACCGGCAAGCTGCTCGACGAGGACTGGCCGCGGCTGACCTCGGCGATGAGCCTGCTCAGCGACGCGCCGCTCTACATCGACGATACCCCGGCGCTGTCGCCGACCGAGCTGCGCGCGCGCTCGCGGCGCATCGACCGCGAACTGCAGCGCACCTTCGGCCGCGGTCTCGGCCTCATCGTCATCGACTATCTGCAGCTGATGCAGGTGCACGGCTTCAAGGAAAACCGCACCAACGAGATTTCGGAGATCTCGCGCTCGCTCAAGGCGCTGGCCAAAGAGCTCAACGTGCCGGTGATCGCGCTGTCACAGCTCAACCGCAGCCTGGAGCAGCGCCCGAACAAGCGTCCGGTGATGTCGGATCTGCGCGAATCGGGCGCCATCGAGCAGGACGCCGACCTCATCGCCTTCATCTATCGCGACGAGGTCTACGACAAGGAGAGCCCGGACAAGGGCATCGCCGAAATCATCCTCGGCAAGCAGCGCAACGGTCCCATCGGTACCGTCAGGCTCACTTTCCTCGGCCAGTACACGCGTTTCGAAAACCATACCGCCGACGTTTACCGCGGCGAGGGATATGCATGACGAGACCGACACGGGCCTTGATAGATATCAAAGCCTTACGGTCGAATCTTCAGCGTGCGCGGGAAGCCGCACCGACGGCCCGGGTGCTGGCGGTGATCAAGGCCAACGGCTACGGTCACGGCCTGATCCGCAGCGCCGAAGCGCTGCATGAGGCCGATGCCTTCGGCGTCGCCTGTCTGGAGGAAGCCGTCGCCCTGCGCGAAACCGGCATCGCTCACCCCATCGTGCTGCTCGAGGGTTCCTTCGACGCCGCCGAACTGCCGGAGATAGCGCGCCATCGTCTTTCCATCGTCGTGCACGACGAGCGCCAGCTGCGTGAGCTCGAGCGCAGCGGCTTGTCCAAGCCGATCTCGGTGTGGCTCAAGATCGATACCGGCATGAATCGCCTGGGCTTCGCGCCGGCACAGGCCGCGCATGCCTACCGGCGCCTGCTGGCCTGTCGTGCCGTGGCGCCGCGTGTCCGTCTGATGACCCATCTGGCGCGTGCGGAAGAACGCGATTCGCCGGCGACTGCCGAGCAGATCACGCTGTTTCATGAAGCCACCGCCGACCTCGCCGGCGAACGCAGCGTCGCCAATTCGGCGGCGCTGCTGCACTGGCCGGACAGCCATGGCGACTGGGTGCGTCCCGGACTGATGCTGTATGGCGTTTCACCCTTCGGCGATACCGTGGCGACACAGGAAGGGCTGCGCCCGGTCATGGGATTTTTCTCGCGCGTGATCGCCGTCAAGTCGTTGCGCAGCGGCGCCGCGGTCTCCTATGGCGGCAGCTGGGTGTGCCCCGAGGACATGGCGGTCGGCGTGGTCGCCGTCGGCTACGGCGATGGTTATCCGCGCAGCATCGCGCCGGGGACGCCGGTATGGCTGCGTGGTCGCCGCGTGCCGGTGATCGGCCGCGTCTGCATGGACATGCTGTGCATCGATCTGCGCGGCATGGACGATGTCGCCGTGGGTGAAGAGGTGGAGCTGTGGGGACCGCACCTGCCGGTCGAAGAGATCGCGCGCGCAGCCGGCACCATTCCCTATGAACTGCTGTGCGGCGTTGCGCCGCGCGTGCCTTTCGGCGAGATCTGAACCCGTGTCCTGAGCCTGGTGGATACCTCTCCGTTCAGCGGGTTGTTGCAAGAGCAAGACCGATTCTTACCGCGTATGTATATATTGACTACCATTCGCGGCAGTCTCCACCGTGGTTGAAGTGGTGCTGTGTTCTGCAAGAACTTACCAGCCGCTCAGATGAGACCTCAGGCCGGTGTCGGTTTGACCGCTGAGCTTTCGGGTACAGTGATTCGAGGCAGGAAGATCATCGCTTTTCACGACGCGCTTTTCGCCGTCCTGGCCGCTCGACGGCCGCCATCCGTGGCGGCCGACGGTCGTGAAAAGCGATGATCTTCCCGCCTCTGAGAACTCAGTTGGTGCGTCGATGGTGCTCTTATCGCTGATGGACGACGATCGTGAAAAGCGACGGCCTTCCAGCCTCTGAGAGATGCGTTGGTACGTCGGGGCGGTAATCGCGGCGTGTGCCATAATCGGCTGATACCTGAGTGAGGATGCAATGAGTACGGCCAAGACACGCGGACGTGGCGGTGACGACAAGACGGTCTACGTCTGCGCCGAGTGCGGCGCGCAGTCGCCGAAATGGTCCGGCCAGTGCGGCGACTGCGGTGCCTGGAACAGCCTGACCGAAGCGGTCGAGCGCCGCGCACCGGCCGGGCGCCGTGCCGGCTATGCCGCCGCGGCCGGTGGCGGCAGCCGTCTGCTCGCCGAGATCGATCCGGCGAACGAAGTCCGTATACCGACCGCGATCGGCGAACTCGACCGCGTGCTCGGCGGCGGACTGGTGCGCGGTTCGGTGGTGCTGATCGGCGGCGATCCCGGCATCGGCAAATCGACGCTGCTGCTGCAATCGATGTCGGCGCTCGCTGCGGCGCAGCAGACGCTCTACGTCACCGGCGAGGAATCGCCGCAGCAGGTCAGCCTGCGCGCGCACCGTCTCGGTATCGATCCCAGGCCGCTGCGCGTGCTCGCCGAGACCGATGTCGACCTGATCCTCGCCGAGGCCGGCAAGCTGCGCCCGGGCGTCGTCGTCATCGATTCCATCCAGACCATGTACTGCGCCGAACTGCAGGCCGCACCCGGCGCGGTCAGCCAGGTGCGCGAAAGCGCCGCGCGCCTGGTGCAGTATGCCAAGCAGAGCGGCTGCGCGCTGTTCCTGGTCGGCCACGTGACCAAGGAGGGCATGCTCGCCGGACCGCGCGTGCTCGAACACATGGTCGACACCGTG